>JBFIWG010000146.1:0-7951 GCA_041606495.1 Nocardioidaceae bacterium | reverse complement strand
TCAGGTGATCCAGGCCTGCCTCGCCGCGGACCTGGTCGACGAGATCACCGTCTCCCTCGCGCCGGTGCTGATCGGCGGTGGAATCCCGCTGTTCGGTGAGCTCTCGCGGGACATCCGGCTCCGGCTGCGGGGCTCGCACACATTTGGCGGCATGGTGGCCGCGACGTACGACGTCCAGCGTTAACGGGACCACGGCGGCAGAAGCCCCGGCTCAACGGGGCAGAACCCGCGGCTCAACGGGGCAGAACCCCCGGCTGAACGGGGGTAGACCAGCGCGGTCGGGGCATTGACACGGGGTGGAGCCGCGTTGTTGGTTGGCGGCATGGCAGGGACCGAGGGCAGGTCCGAGCTGTCCTCCGCGCGAGGTCCGATCCCCGCTGCCCGGACGCCCGACCACGACCAGCTCGCCGAGCTCGCCGCCCTGAGAGACGGCGACCAGGCCACGTTCGCAGCCCTGGTGGGACGGCTGCACCCGACCATGGTGCGGGTGGCCAGCAGCTACGTCTCGTCCCGCGCGGTCGCCGAGGAGGTCGCCCAGGACACCTGGGTCGCGGTGCTGGAACAGCTCGACCGGTTCGAGGGCAGGTCGTCGCTGAAGACCTGGATCTTCCGGATCCTCACCAACACGGCCAAGACGCGCGGCGTCCGGGAGCGGCGCACCACCCCGTTCTCGTCGCTGGAGACCGAGACCACGGGTCCGGTGCTGCCGGCTGACTCGTTCAACGGGGACGGGCACCGGTGGGCCGGACACTGGGCCGCTCCGGTCGAGGCCTGGGAGCTGCCCGAGGAGCGGCTGCTGTCCTCGGAGCTGGGACGGGTGATCCAGCGGGCCGTGGACGAGCTTCCGCCGGCGCAGCGAGCGGTGGTGTCGCTGCGTGACGGCCAGGCGCTGTCCTCGCGCGAGGTGTGCGACCTCCTCGACATAACGGAGGCGAACCAGCGCGTGCTCCTGCATCGTGGGAGGACGAAGGTGCGTCAGGTGGTCAACGCCTACGTCGGACGGGTGGGAGTGAGACTGTGAGCCGCGACGAGATGAGCTGCCGTGAGGTCGTCGACGTTCTGAGCGACTACCTCGAGGGTGCGCTCCCGGCGGAGCGGCGGGCCGCGCTCGAGCAGCACCTGCTCACCTGCGAGAACTGCGTCAACTACCTCCAGCAGATGCGTACGTCGATCGCGCTGACCGGCAGGCTGCAGGAGGAGGACGTACCGGACGAGGTGATGGACCGGGTGCTGGACATGTTCCGGGAACGGTCCGACTCGTGAGCTGGTTCAAGTTCCTCGGCCACGACGCGACGGCGCCCTTCAGTGGGCGTCCCTGGCCGCAGCCCTCGGGCGGCCGGCCGGGTGAGTGGATGACCTGGCCAGGTCCTCGTGACCCGTGCCGAGCCGGTCTGCACGTGTGTCGGCTCGCGGACCTCCCGCTGTGGATGAACGAAGAGCTGTTCGCAGTCGAGGTCGACGGGGAGGTCGACGAGTACTCCACCTTCGCGGTGACGGCGCGCGCCCGGCTCTCGGCCCGCATCGAGGACTGGGGGTTCGAGACGGCCCACCGGCTCAGCGACGACTGCGCGTGGAGGACCCGCACGCTGGCCGTCGAGACGCTGCGCCTCGAGGGTCGTGATCCCGAGGCGGCGCGGCTGCTGTTGTGCCGCACGACCGACGAGCTTCGTCTGGTGGCCGACCAGGTCGCGCACGGTGAGCACTTCGGTCACGACGGCCGCCTTTCCGCGCCCCTAGCCGGGTACGCCGCCGACGCCGCCGCGTTCGCCGACCGGGTGAGAGCCGGCGGCTCCTGGCCCGCTGCCACTGCGACGACGGCGTTCATCGCGGCCACGGCGGCGAGGGTCGCAGCCGGCGGCGGCGGGACCGAGGCGGAGTCGGCCGAACGGGCCCTCCAGGCGAGGTGGCTCGAGCAGCAGGTGGTCCACACCAGCTGAGCGCGGCTCACCGCTGGAACCGCCGAACCGCAAGCCGAATCTCGCGAAGTCCGTAACGCCAGGCGCTGCCACGAGACATCTCCCCTGAACAACCGACTGCTCAGGGGAGCCTCGCATGGAAGAGTTCGATGTCGTCGTCATCGGTGGTGGGCCGGCCGGCGAGAACGTTGCTGGTCGTTGCGCGGACGCGGGCCTGCGCGTCGCACTGGTCGAGCGGGAGCTCGTCGGGGGTGAGTGCTCCTACTGGGGGTGCATCCCCAGCAAGACGCTGATCCGCCCCGGCGACGCAGTCGCCTCCGCACGCCGGGTCCCGGGCGCTGCGGCGGCCGTCGCCGGCCCCATCGATGTCGCTGCCGCGTTCGCCTGGCGGGACGAGATGACCGGCGGCTGGCGCGACGCCGGCGCACTGCCCTGGCTCCTGGGCAAGGGCATCACGTTGGTGCGCGGCAGCGGCCGGCTCTCCGGCGAACGCCGGGTGACCGTCGAGAGCAGCCAGGGGAACCGCGAGCTCAGAGCACGTCGCGCTGTCGCGCTGGCGGTCGGCACCAGTGCCGTCGTACCTCCCGTCGAGGGCCTCCGGGAGGTTGCGCCCTGGGACAACCGGGCAGCGACCTCGGCCAAGGAGGTGCCGCGCCGGCTGCTGGTCCTCGGCGGTGGCGCGATCGGGGTGGAGATGGCGCAGGCGTTCCGCCGGCTCGGCAGCGAGCAGGTCACCCTCGTCGAGGGGCAGGACCGTCTGCTGGCTCGTGAGGAGACCTTCGCGGGACTGCAGCTTGAGGCGGCTCTCGAAGCCGAGGACATTGCCGTGCTCACCGGGGCGAGGCTGGAGCGGGTGCGCCGACTCGGCGCCGACGGGCCGGTGGTGGCGACCTTGGCCGACGACCGCGAGATCGTGGCCGACGAGATCCTCGTCGCGGTCGGCCGCCGACCCAGCACCGGCAACCTCGGCCTGGAAACGGTGGGGCTCGAGCCCGGACGGTACGTCGAGGTCGACGACTCCATGCGGGCGGTCGGTGTGCACGACGGCTGGCTGTTCGCGGTCGGCGACTGCAACGGCCGAGCGCTACTGACCCACATGGGCAAGTACCACGCCCGGATCGCCGGGGACGTGATCCTCGGGGGGACCGCCCGCGACCGGGCGAGCGACCGCGTAGTTCCACGCGTCACCTTCACCGACCCGCAGGTCTGCTCGGTCGGGCTGACCGAGGCACAGGCTCGGAGCCGCGGGATCAAGGTCCGCACCGTCCGGCACAGTATCGGCGACGTCGCCGGCGCGGCCGTGCTCGGACACGGTGTCACCGGCACCGCGCAGCTCGTGGTCGACGAACAACGCCGGCTGGTCGTGGGGGCCACCTTCACCGGACCGGACGTGCAGGAGCTGCTGCACTCCGCCACCGTCGCGATCGCCGGGAAGGTGCCGCTGGAGACGCTCTGGCACGCGGTGCCGTCGTTCCCCACCGTCAGCGAGGTCTGGCTACGGCTGCTCGAGGACTACGAGTCCGAGGACGCCGGTCATGCCTGACGTCTCGTTCGACAACGTGCTGCTCGTCGCCGCGATCGCGGTGGTCGCTCCGCTGCTGCTGGGGCTGGCTCCCTCGCTGCGAGTGCCCGCAATCGTGCTCGAGATCGTCGCCGGCGTCGTCGTCGGCCCCTCGGTGCTGGGGTGGGTCGAGATCGACCTGCCGGTCTCGATCCTCTCGCTGCTCGGGCTGACGTTCCTGCTGCTGCTCGCCGGGCTCGAGATCGACCTGAACCGCCTGCGGGGGCGGCTGCTCGGCACCGCGCTAGCCGGCTTCGGGATCACCCTTGTGCTGGCGATCGCGGTGGGTTCCGGCTTCGCCGGACTGGGTTGGACCGGCAGTCCGCTGATCGTCGCCGTGGCCTTGTCCGCCACCGGCCTCGGGCTTATCGTCCCGGTGCTCAAGGACGCCGGCAGCGCGGACGGCCTCGTCGGCCAGACCACCATCGCCGGCTCGTCCGTGGCGGACTTCGGCGCAGTGCTCCTGCTCTCCTTCCTGTTCTCGATGACCGCCGGCGGCGCTACGTCCAAGTTCGTGCTGGTCGGCGGCTTCGCCCTCGCGGTCGCGCTGATCGGCCTGGTCATCACCCGCGTCGGGATGTCCATGCGGCTCGGCGACCTTTTGCTTCGGCTGCAGGACACGACCGCCGAGATCCGGGTGCGCCTCACCGTGCTGCTGCTGGCCGGATTCGTGGTGCTGGCCGAGAGGTTCGGGCTGGAGAACCTGCTCGGCGCCTTCGTGGCCGGGGCGATCCTGGGGCTGCTGGACCGCGACTCCGTGTCCCACCCGCACCTGCGCCTGAAGCTGGAGGCGATCGGCTACGGCTTCCTGGTCCCGTTCTTCTTCGTGGCCAGCGGGCTGCGGCTCGACCTGACCGGCCTCGTCGAGGATCCATCGGCGTTGCTGCGGGTGCCGCTGTTCCTGGCCGCACTGCTGGTCGTGCGGGGAGTGCCCGCGGTGCTGTACGCCCCGACCCTCGGGGGCAGAGCAGCGCTCGCCGCCGCCCTGCTCCAGGCCACGTCCCTGCCGTTCATCGTCGCCGCCACCCAGATCGGCGTCGAGCTCGGCCAGCTCAACCCGGTGAACGCAGCGGCGCTGGTCAGCGCCGGCCTGCTGTCCGTCCTGATCTTCCCACCCGCCGCGCTCGCGCTGTTGCGGGAGCGGCGCACCCAACCGCAGACCCCCATCTACGCAGGAGGAGCGACATGAGAGGCCTACAAGGCAAGAACGTCCTGGTCACCGGCGGCACGTCCGGCATCGGGCAGGCGATCGCGGTCCGGTTCGCGGAGTACGGCGCGAACGTCGCCATCAACTACCTGAAGCAGCCCGAGGAGGCGGCCGACACCGAGAGCCAGGTGCATGCCTGCACCCGCAGGGTCAAGGAGGAAGGCGTCCGCGACGTCCTCGTGGGTGGCGACGTCTCACGCGAGGACGACGTCGTCGAGATGGTCGCCGAGACCGTGCGCCAGCTCGGCGGGCTCGACATCCTCGTGAACAACGCCGGGATCCAGATCTCGCGGCCCACGGAGGAGCTCTCGGCAGCCGACTTCGACAAGGTGCTCGCGGTGAACCTGCGGGGCTCGTTCCTGTGCGCCCGCGAGGCGATCACCCACTTCCTCGCCGCGGGCAGCCCCGGCTCGATCATCAACGTCTCGAGCGTCCACCAGCGCATCCCGAAGCCGAACTACCTCGGCTACTCGGTGAGCAAGGGCGGGATGGCGAACCTGACCACCACGTTGGCGCTGGAGTACGCCGGCCGCGGGATCCGGGTCAACGGACTGGCGCCCGGCGCGACGGTGACGCCGATCAACCGAGCCTGGGTGGATGACCCGGCCAAGGCCGAGCAGGTCACCTCGCACATCCCGATGCCCCGGGCCGGTGAGGCCGACGAGATGGCAGGGGTCGCCTGCTTCCTGGCCAGCGACGACGCGGCGTACATCACCGGACAGACGCTGTACGTCGACGGCGGTCTGACCCTCTACGCTGACTTCCGAGAGCCGTGGTCGTCCGAATGAGCGGCGACGAGACGACACGGCCCTGGTGGCCCTCGCCGTACGGTGCCGAGGACCAGCAGGGAGCGCTCAACCAGATCACGGACACCACCCGGCTCGAGGCGCTGCGCCTGGTCCGCGAGGGCAGGGTCTACGACCTTGGCCGGGTGCTCGACGAGAGCGTGCCGGTCTTCCCCGGCCGCTACTTCCGGCAGTCGTTGGTGTCGACGGCACACCACAGCAACGGCCGCGCCGGCGGCGGGCTCGGGAAGAACCAGGTGAACTGGGTGATCGAGCTGCTCTCGGCCACCACCCAGCTCGGCACCCACCTCGACATGCTCAACCACCTCCAGATCGGCGACCGCGGCTACAACGGCTGGTCGGTCGCCGAGCTGGCCGAATCGTGGGGCACCAACCGGCTCGGCGCCGAGACCGCCCCGCAGATCGTGACCCGCGGCTGGCTCGTCGACGTACCCGCAGTCCGTGGCGCACCGCTGCAGGCGGGCGACGTGGTCACGGTCGCCGACGTCGAGAAGGCGCTGGACGGGCGGGCACCGTCGCCGGGCGACGCCGTCCTCTTCCACACCGGCTGGGGTGGCCACTGGTCCGAGCCGGAGGCCTACCTGGCCGGCGAACCGGGGCCGGGCCTGGCGCTGGCCGGCTGGTTGGCCGAGGCCGGGGTAGCCCTGACCGGCTGCGACACCTGGAGCTACGGCCCGGTGCCCGCCGAGGACCCGGACCGACCGTTCGAGGTCCCTCAGCTGCTCAACGTCCGGCACGGGGTCTTCGTCGTGGAGAACCTCGACACGTCCGCACTGGCGGCCGACGGCGTGCGTGAGTTCGCGCTCGTCCTGACCCATCCCAAGCTCCGCGGCGCCACCGGCGCGTGGACCTCACCGATTGCTCTGGTCTGAGGAGGCCACCCATGAGCGACCACTACGACGTCATCATCATCGGCACCGGCGCGGGCGGCGGAACGCTCGCGCACCGGCTCGCGCCTTCCGGCAAGAGGATCCTGCTGCTCGAGCGGGGGGACTGGCTGCCCCGCGAGCCGGAGAACTGGGACAGCCGCGAGGTGTTCGTGAAGTCCCGCTACAAGGCTCCGGAGGAGTGGTACGACAAGGACGGGAGACCGTTCCACCCCGGCGCGCACTACTGGGTCGGCGGCAACACGAAGGTGTACGGCGCGATCCTGTTCCGGCTCAGGGAGCGGGACTTCGCCGATGTTAGACACCACGGCGGGCTGTCCCCGGCCTGGCCGATCTCGTACCAGGACCTCGAGCCCTACTACATCGAGGCCGAGCGGCTCTACCACGTGCACGGCACTCGCGGCTCCGACCCGACCGAGCCGCCGGCCTCCGCGCCGTACCCGTATCCGGCGGTCAGCCACGAGCCTCGCATCCAGCGGCTCGCCGACGACCTGACCCGGGCTGGGCACCAGCCCTTCCCGCTCCCGGTCGGGGTGATGCTGGACGAGGCGGACCGGGAGAACAGCCGCTGCGTGCGGTGCGCTCGGATGGACGGGTTCCCGTGCCTCGTCGACGCGAAGGCCGACGCGCACGTGGTCGCGGTGCGCCCCGCGCTGGAGAACCCCAACGTCACGCTGCTGCGCCGGGCTCGCGTGGAGCGGCTCGAGACAGACCCCTCCGGGCGCTTCGTGACCGGTGTCCTGGTGGACCGCGGCGGGGTCCGGGAGACCTACTCCGCTGACATCGTGGTGCTCTCCGCCGGCGCGGTGAACTCGGCCGCGGTGCTGCTGCAGTCCGCCAACGACCGGCACCCCGACGGTCTCGCGAACTCCTCGGGCGTGGTCGGGCGGCACTACATGGCGCACCTGAACTCGGCGCTGATCGCGCTGTCCAAGGACGCCAACCCCACCCGGTTCCAGAAGACCCTCGGGCTCAACGACTACTACTGGGGCGCGGACGACTTCGAGTACCCCCTGGGGCACATCCAGATGCTCGGCAAGACCGACGGTCAGATGCTGCGGGCCGGGGCCCCGAAGGGTACGCCGCCGCAGGTGCTGGACTACGTCGCCAAGCACGCGATCGACTTCTGGCTGACCACCGAGGACCTGCCGCACCCGGACAACCGGGTGACCGTGGACCGCGCCGGTCGGATCCACCTGAGCTACACCGACCGCAACACCGAAGGGCACCGTCGGCTGGTCGGCAAGCTGCGGCACCTGTTGCCCCACCTCGGCTGCCGGGAGCGGCTGATCCCCAACATGATCACCCGCGACGAGCGGATCCCGATCGCCGGGGTGGCCCACCAGTGCGGCACCGTCCGTTTCGGCAACGACCCGGCGACCTCGGCGCTGGACGTGAACTGCAAGGCCCACGACGTCGACAACCTCTACGTCGTGGACACCAGCTTCTTCCCGTCGAGCAGTGCGGTGAACCCGGCGCTGACCGCGATGGCCAACGCCATGCGCGTCGGTGACCACCTGCTCGAACGGCTCGGCGCCCAGGCGCCCGTGGTCCGCCAGCGGCCTTCGGCGGTG
>JBFIWG010000145.1:0-8129 GCA_041606495.1 Nocardioidaceae bacterium | reverse complement strand
GCGAGGTCTTCAGCTTGTCGCCGCCGAGGGTCCAGCCCTCCCCCTCGAGGGTGGCGATGATCTTCTCGAGCCCGGAGCCGCGCCGCTCGTCATCGATGGCCTCGCGGATCCGGGACAGCCGCGGCGAGGAGGCCTCGTAGAAGCCGACGCCGACCCGGACCCCAGGTGAGGAGACCTCGACGTACCAGCCGGTCGCCGGACCGTGGGCGACGAAGGCGCCCTGGTGGTTCTTGTACGGCGTCTTGTCCTTGGCGAACCGGACGTCTCGATAGGGACGGAACACCTTCGCAGGCCCGAACTCGGCCTCGAGCGCGGAGGTCAGCGCCACCATCGGGCCGCGCACCGCGGACTCGTAGACCTCCTTGTGCGCGGCCCAGAACGACTTGGTGTTGTCGGTCTCGAGGTCGTCGTAGAAGTCGAGTGCTGCCGCGGGAAACCCGGTGAACTCGCTCGTGGTTGCCATGCTCTGGACAATACGAGAGCCGGTCGAGGGTCACCAAAGGGAAAGGGTGCCGACCGAGCCAGGACCATGGGCTCTGTGCGGTCCACGGGTAGCGGGGTTGGCTGGGTGGCATGGAGACACGAAGGCAGCTGGTCGCGTGGACGGTGGTCGCTCTCGGGTTGCTGCTCCTCGCTTCCTGCGCGGCCGGTCCCAACGCGGCGGCAACGTCGGACGCAGGGACCGCGGGGTTCTGGCTCGGTCTCTGGCAGGGGTTCATCACGCCCGTGACGTTCGTGATCAGCCTGTTCACCGACAACGTGAGCATCTACGAGGTCGACAACAACGGCAACTGGTACGACTTCGGGTTTGTCATCGGGCTGGGCCTGATCTGGGGCGGCGGCTCAGGCGCCAAGTCGGCAAGCCGCAGGTAGCCAGCGGTCGGTCAGCGCTTCACGATGCGCTTGGCCTTGCCCGCGGCGCGCTTGGCCAGGCTCTGCTGAGCGACGGACGTCTTGGCCGCCTCCTTCGCCGCCTCCAGCTCCGTCTGGAGCTGGTCGATCTCCGTCAGCAGGTCCACGATCGTGTTTGCCGCGAGCCGGACCGTGGCCTGGAGGGGGACCTCGTCCGGGTCGGTGAAGTCGGCTCGGTCCGGTGCCGACGGCACCAGCTCGTCGAGATCGCCGACGACCTGGTACCCGCCCTGGGCGATCTTCTCCACCCACTGCTCGGACATCGCGCGGAGGAGCTTCAGCAGCTCGGGCGGGGTCTCCGGCCGGTCCGACGTATAGCTGCGCAGGGTCTTGGCGACGAAGTGCCGGTTGACCATGCGGGCGTACAGCCGGTCGTCCCCGCGCTTGTTCATCACCCGGTTGACGCGGCGCAGCAGATCGATCTCGGTGATGCCGAGAGAGGTGTTGGCGCCGCCCGACGAGGGTGTCAGCGCGGAGGGGTCGAGCCCGACAGCGGTGCAGAACCGCTCCCACAGCACTCCCGGAGCAGTGCCGCTGGGCGGGCAGGTGACCACATGGATCCGGTCCGCCGGGACGTGGCTGCTCCATCGGTCCAGGATGTCGGGTAGGTCCTGAAGCGCCCAGAGGCCCTGCACGCGCTCGTCGGTCGGGTCCGGCTCCAGCATCCGCTCCTGGAACTTGCGGTAGGGCCACGTGGAGCCGTGCTTCGTGCCCTGCTGCCACGACGCGGGGAACTGGCGACCGAGGTCTCGTGCCGTGATCACCACGTGCACCTCGACGCCGTCCAGCTCGGCGATAGTCCGCCCGACCTGGTCAGCGGTGCACGCCGCGAAGAACTCGCTGCTGATGATCGTGGTGCCGTCGAAGGCCTTGGCGCGCTGGCACAGCCCTCGCCACTTGCCATCCACCTCGTCCTTGCTGCGGCCGAACTTGTGGTAGTTCTCGCGGATCTCCAACGTGGCGTGGAACATCTCGCCCGGGTACGTCGCGGGGTACTGGAAGCCCAGCTGGGCTAGCTCCCCCTTGTGCGAGCGGAGGGTGTCCTGGATGAACGAGGTCCCGCTCTTGGGCGTGCCGATGTGGAGGAAGACACGCTTGTCTGGGGCGGGAACAGAAGCCATGGTCGGCAGAATAACGGGATTCCGCAGGGCGGTGCCGGTCGGGCACCATCGTCCCGTGGCAGGCTAGGTCGTCGTCGTCGGAAGGGGAAGCTCGTGCGGGTTGTAGTGGTCGAGCACAACGGTGGCCCGGAGGTGCTCGTCGTGCGCGAGCTCGGGGACCCGGCGCCGGGCCCGGGGGAGCTGCTCGTGGACGTGGCCGCCTCCGGCGTGAACTTCATCGACGCCTATCAGCGGTCCGGCGTCTACCCCCGACCCACCCCGTTCGTCGCGGGTTCGGAAGGCGCCGGCGTGGTCTCGGAGGTCGGCGACGACGTCTCCGGTGTGTACGTCGGCGACCGCGTGGCGTGGGCGATGGTCGATGGCGGCGGGTACGCCGAGCGGGTCGTCGTACCCGCGGAGAGGTCGGTGCCGGTTCCCGACGGGGTGGACCTCGACGTGGCGGCCGCGGTGCTCCTCCAGGGGATGACGGCGCACTTCCTGTGCGAGTCGACGTTTCGGGTCGCGGAGGGGGACACCGTCCTGGTGCATGCCGCCGCGGGCGGTCTCGGCCTGCTGCTGACCCAGATGGTCAGCCACAAGGGAGCCCGCGTCATCGGCACGACGTCGACTGCCGAGAAGGCCGCGCTCGCGCGCGGTGCCGGTGCGTCGGACGTCGTCCTCTACACCGAGCAGGACGTGGCCGCCGAGGTCGACCGGTTGACCGGGGGTCGCGGCGTGGACGTGGTCTACGACAGTGTTGGCAGGTCCACCTTCGATGCGAGCCTGGACTGCCTGCGGCCACGGGGGATGCTCGTACTCTGCGGGGCGTCGAGCGGTCCGGTGCCCCCGCTCGACCCACAGGTGCTCAACCGCAAGGGCTCGCTGTTCCTGACCCGCCCCTCGCTGGGCCACTACGTGGCCCGCCGTGACGAGCTGCTCCGCAGGGCTTCCGAGCTGTTCGAGCAGGTGGAGTCCGGTGCACTATCGGTGCGCATCGGTGGTCGCTACGGCTACGACGAGGCACGTCGTGCGCACGAGGACCTCGAGGGTCGGCGGACGACCGGCAAGCTGCTGATCATTCCCTGACACCGCCCGCGCGACGGCCGATTCCGGCAGGATGGACCCATGGAGGTCACCGAGGTCCTGCTGCCGGGAGTAGGCGTTCGCTACGAGTTCGACACCGCCGAAGGCACCCGGCTGGGCGTCGTCGCGCACCGCGACGGCCGGTTCGAGATCGTGCGCTACGAAGCCTCGGACCCGGACGCTGCCGTCGCGCTCATCGCCCTCTCGCGCGATGAGGCCGACACGCTGGCCGAGCTCCTCGGTGCGCCGCGCATCACCGAGCGCTTCGCCGACCTGACCCGTGAGATTCCCGGTCTCGCCTCGTCGACCGTCGAGGTCCCGACCGGATCCGCCTTCGACGGCGCGCCGCTCGGCGATACCCGGGCGCGGACCCTGACCGGTTCCTCCATCGTGGCCGTCGTGCGCGGTGAAGAGGTCATCGCCTCACCTACGCCCGCGCAGATCCTTCGCGGAGGGGATGCGCTGGTCGTGGTCGGTACCGAGGTCGGCATCGAGGGTGTTCGCCGCATCGTCACGGGCTGACGACCATGACCCACGTGGCGGCCTTCCTGATCGAGATGGGTCTGCTGCTGCTCCTGCTAGGGGTGCTGGGTACGGCGGCCCGACGGGCCGGGCTCTCACCGGTGCCGCTGTTCCTGCTGGCCGGGCTGCTCCTGGGCACCGGAGGCCTCGCCGAGGTCGAGACGGCAGAGCCGTTCGTGGAGGCGACCGCAGAGATCGGCGTACTCCTGCTGCTCCTGCTCCTGGGCCTGGAGTTCTCGACCGCCGAGTTCACCGCGTCCATGCGTCACCATGCGCCGAGCGGGCTGGTCGACCTGGTGCTGAACGCACCGCCCGGCTACATCGCCGGGCTCCTGCTCGGACTGCCGTGGCAGGCGTGCCTGGCTATGGGCGGCATCACCTGGATCTCGTCGTCGGGGATTGTCGCCCGGCTGCTCGGCGATCTCGGCCGCACCGGCTACCGCGAGACACCGGCAGTGCTGTCGATCCTCGTGCTGGAGGACATCTCGATGGCGGTCTACCTACCCGTGATCTCGGTGGTCCTGGTCGGCGGCACGCTGCTGCAGGCCGGCGTGGGAGCTGCGCTCGCCTTCGGCGTGGTGATCATCGTCATCGGCGTGGCCAGCCGGCTGGGCGACCTGCTCGGCGGGATCCTGCACCACCAGGACGACGAGCAGATCCTGCTCCGGGTGCTCGGAGTCACCCTGCTCGTGGCCGGCCTCACCCAGCTTGTGGACGCGTCGGCAGCCGTGGGTGCGTTCCTGGTCGGGCTCGCCATCCCCGGTGAGACTGCGCGCCGGGCCCGGGTGGTGCTCACCCCGCTCCGCGACCTGTTCGCCGCGATCTTCTTCTTGTCCTTCGGGCTGCGGATCGACCCCATGGCGGTGGTCCCGGTCCTGCTGCCCGCGCTGGCCCTGGCCGTCCTGACCGCGCTGACCAAGGTGGGGAGCGGCTGGTACGCCGCGCGGCGTGACGGCGTCGGACGCCGGGGACGAGTGCGGGCCGGAACCACCTTGGTCGCACGGGGCGAGTTCTCGATCGTGATCGCCGGCCTCGCCGTCGTCGCCGGCTACGACCAGATCGGCCCCTTGGCCAGCGCCTACGTGCTGATCCTGGGTGTCCTCGGCCCGGTCCTGGCGCGCTCGTCGGACTGGCTCGCCAACCCCTTCAGGCGTCGTCCGGTCACTTCGTGACGACCAGCTGCGGCGCCAGGTTGGCCGCGCCCTCCTTCGAGCTGTAGTCCGCCCCGTTGCTGTTCGTGCTCTGGATGACGACGTCCCAGGTGCCATCCCCCTTCACGTAGGAGCTCACGTCAACCTCGTACCAGGAGCCGGACGAGACCGCACCGAGCGTTCCCAGGGTTGCGCCCGCGGCGGGCTGGGTCGTCCAGGTGACGCCGCCCTCGGTCCACGAAGCGCCGTTGGTCTGCTTCAAGATGCCACCGGACGGCGACGGGTCGACGACGTAGAGCCGAAGCTTGGCGCTCGTGGCGGCGTTGGCGCCGATGCCGCTCACGTTGAACCGGAGCAGGATGTTCTTGGCCGGCGAACCGTCCACGTCGAGATGCGTTCTCGAGCCGAAGTTGGATCCGGTCTGGTCGCTCCGCACGTACGTGTCAGCCGTCGGCGCGAAGGTATCCGTGGTTGACGGCGATCCAGGCGGTGTCGTCACCGGCAGGCCGCTGGACAGTCCGGACTGGTTGCCACCGGCATCCCTGGCCCGGACCGTGTACGTGTACGAGGTGTCCGGCGCGACGGTGTTGTCGGTGAAGGACGTCCCGACGCTCGTACCGATCTGGCTGCCGTCGCGCAGGATGTCGTAGCCGACCACGCCGACGTTGTCGTTGCTGGGGTTCCAGCTCAGGGAGACGCTTGACGACGAGATCGACGTCGCGGTGAGTCCCGTCGGCGTGGACGGCGGTTGGGTGTCACTGCTCTGTCCGTGACACGCCTGCGAGCCGGAGTCCGTGAAGGTCTTGCCGGCTTCGGGTACGAACTCCCAGTCGTAGCTGGTCGGCCGCAGCGTCAGCTTGAGCACGCCAAACGTCGTGGAGTTGCGAACCTCGCTGTTCGGCCAGGCACTGCCCGGGAAGCTGGTGTGGTTGGAACCGCCGGTGCCGACGACGAACTGGCGGATTCCTCGAGCCGTGTCCTTGCTGCCGCTCGGCGTCTGCGGCGCAAAGCGTTCGTAGGTGTGGTCGTGGCTGCTCAGGACCAGATCTGCATCAGCTTCGTAGAGGGCGTCCCAGAAGGTCTTGTACGTCGAGTTCGCGCGCCCGCCCGAGCTGAACAGCGGGATGTGCCAGTAGGCCATCGTGCAGTAGTTGGCATGCGCGGCGAGATCAGCCCGGAGCCACTTGCCCTGCGGTGTGGACGAGCTGCATCCTCCGGCCTTGCTGCAGCTGCTGTTCAGCACGATCACGTGCCAGGTCCCGATGTTGAAACTGTAGTAGCCCTTGCTCGGGTCGCCGGCCGCGGAACCGAAGTACCCGAAGTAGCCGGCAGCCCCCGTGTTCGAGCTGTCGCAACCGGTGCGGTCGGAAGCCGGGGTGGTGAGGTACTCGTGGTTGCCGACCGCGGGGAAGGTGATGCTCTTCACCCGGCCCCAGGACAGGTCGTAGGACTTCTGGAACGCCTCGAGGCTGCCGCAGTAGTACTGGTTGTCACCGAGGAGCAGCACCGCCGAGTAGCCGGCGTTCACGAGCAGGTCCGAGACCGCCTTCTGGCGGCACGAGTTGCTGGTGCCGTTACCCCCGTTGAAGCTGGAGCTCTTCGGGTCACAGGCGATGTCACCCGCCGCCGCGACCACGGGATCGCCCTCGGAGGCGAGAGCCATGGGCGGGGCGACAACCAGCCGGGTGGGATCCCCGAGTGCGGCCTGTGCGTGCTGCCGGCCTCCGCCTGCACTGAGACCGGCGGCGACGACGACGCAGGAGGACACGGCGAGAGCGGCGGCCAGGCGTGTGACCTGGGTGCGCCGGGCGGATGTGGATGGCGGCGTTGCGTGCGAGGTCCGAGACATGAAGGCCCCCCGTGGGCGGAGCTCCCCGAGATGGGAGGGGGTGGGAACGTGGGAATGCTCAAGTGCTCCGCCACGTTGCGCGGACTTGAGGAAGACGCCAGCCCGGCCGTGCTGCTCGCCATGCTCTGAAACCAGTTCGAGCATGCGCCGTGCGGAATCGGCGGACAATAGCCAATGTCGGCCATGCCCGGAGCATCCTTCGGGGGATGCTGAGGCGAGGTTTGCGCAGGTTGCGGACGAAAAGGCGCCCCGGTCGAGGTGAGCAACCTCGCTCGGGGCGCCTTGACGGAGGGTGGTCGCGGAGAGCCAGATGGGGGGCGGCTCTGCCACGGACAGGCGGCCTGATGGGAGGGATATCAGGCGACCTGCTGTGAGCCCCTCCGGGTAGTCAGGCTGCCTGGGTGTCGTCGCTCTTCTCGCGGGTGCCGACGGTCGGCTGCTCCGGCACCATCTCGCCGCCGTTGCGTCGCGGCAGCGTGCCGTGGTAAGGCGCTAGTAGATCCTTGAGGCGATCTGACTCGCCCATCTTGTGCTTCATGGTCCAACCCCCGTTGTTTTGTCCCCAGTGGACATAAACAGTGAAGCACGCAGATCGGACATATCATCCGTTGTTGCGCGTTTCGGGTTGTTTTAATCTTTTTTGACCCAAGCAGCTTTGGACTTCAGCTGACGGGCCGCAGATCTGGCCTCGACGGGCCGGTGGTCTCGTGGAGCGGATGACGGGAATCGAACCCGCATGTTCAGCTTGGGAAGCTGATGTTCTGCCATTGAACTACATCCGCAAAAGCCGCCCACATGGCTGACCATTGGCGACTTCGCGATGATCATACCGGTAGGTTCTGACTGTGCTTCTCTCAGACCGCGACATCTTGAAAGAGATCGACGCCCAACGTGTCGCTCTCGAGCCGTTCGAGGCTGCGATGGTCCAGCCGTCCAGCGTCGACGTACGCCTCGACCGGTTCTTCCGGGTGTTTGAGAACCACAGGTATCCGCACATCGACCCGTCCGAGGACCAGCCCGATCTGACCCGTCAGGTCGAGCCCGAGGGCGACGAGCCGTTCATCCTGCACCCGGGTGAGTTCGTGCTCGGGTCGACGTACGAGGTCGTCACCCTGCCCGACGACGTGGCGGCTCGACTGGAGGGCAAGTCCTCCCTGGGGCGGCTGGGACTGCTGACCCACTCGACCGCCGGCTTCATCGACCCAGGCTTCTCCGGCCACGTCACCCTGGAGCTGTCCAACGTGGCGACCCTGCCGATCAAGCTGTGGCCGGGGATGAAGATCGGGCAGCTCTGCTTCTTCAGGCTCTCGTCGCCGTCCGAGCACCCGTACGGCTCGGAGAAGTACGGCTCGCGGTACCAGGGTCAGCGTGGGCCGACACCGTCGCGCTCACACCTGAGCTTCCACCGGACCGACATCTCGGCCTCCTGACGGATCAGCGCTGCTCGAGGTAGATGTCGCCGCTGACGGTCTTGGCGCGGAGCTCGACGTACTCCTGACCCTCCTCTGGTCG
>JBFIWG010000144.1:0-8160 GCA_041606495.1 Nocardioidaceae bacterium | reverse complement strand
GGCCCAACGGAGCGGGCAAGACCACCACCCTGGAGACGTGCGAGGGTTATCGGGCTCCCCAGCTCGGAGTCGTCCGGGTCCTGGGCATGGATCCCCTTGCCGAACGCCGGACCCTGCTCCCCCGGATCGGGGTGATGCTCCAGAACGGTGGCGCGTGGTCCGGCGTCCACGCGGTGGAGATGCTCCGTCACATCGCCACCTTGCACGCCAACCCCCTCGAAGTGGACATGCTCGTCGACCGTCTCGGGCTCGGCGACTGCGGCCGCACGCCCTACCGCCGGTTGTCCGGAGGCCAGCAGCAACGGCTCGCCCTGGCGATGGCCGTCGTGGGGCGCCCCGAGCTGGTCTTCGTCGACGAGCCGACCGCGGGGATGGACCCCCAGGCCCGGCGCACCACCTGGGCCCTGCTGCAGGAGATGAAGGACGACGGCGTGACAATCGTGCTCACCACGCACTACATGGACGAGGCCGAGCGTCTGGCCGACCAGATCCACGTGATCGACCAGGGCCGGCTGATCGCCTCGGGCTCCCCGTTCGACCTGACCCGCGGGACCGGCAACCGCACCATCCGCCTGGTTGTCACCGAACCCTTCCCACCGGGCGCTCCGAGCTCTCTGCAGACCGCGCTCGGGCCGGAGACCGAGGTGCAGGCCATCAACGACCAGAGCCTCCTCATCACCGGGCCCGCCGACGCCTCCACGCTCGCGACCGTCTCTGCCTGGTGCGTCCAGCACAACGTGCTTCCCGAGTCGCTGACGCTCGGTCAGCGGACCTTGGAGGACGTGTTCCTCCAGCTCACCGGACGGGAGCTGACCGCATGAGCACCGGCACGTTCGAACCGCGTCCGGGCGCAGCCCCCTTCCGCCGCCAGGTGGTCGCGCAGGCCCGCATGGAGACCCGGCTGCTCCTGCGCAACGGCGAGCAGCTCCTGATCGCGCTCGTGATCCCGCTGATCGTGCTGGTCGGCGGAGTGCTGGCCGCGGACCGGGTCGGTCTCGACTTCGCCCGTGGCAACGTCGCCACGCTGACGCCCGGCGTGCTCGCCCTCGCGATCATGTCGACCAGCTTCACCTCGCTGGCGATCGCGACCGGCTTCGAGCGCAGGTACGGCGTGCTCAAGCGTCTCGGCGCCTCCCCGCTCCCCCGGTCCGGCCTGCTGGCGGGCAAGGTCGGCGCCCTGCTGTTCGTCGAGCTGCTCCAGGTCGTCGCTGTCACCGCGGTCGCGCTCGCGCTCGGCTGGTCCCCCGACCTCACCGTGAGCGGCGTGCTCGCAGCGGTCTGCTTCCTGCTGGTCGGCACCGCGACTTTCGCGTCGCTGGGGCTGCTGATCGCGGGCACCCTGCGCGCAGAGGCGACGCTGGCCGCCGCCAACCTGATCTACCTCCTGCTCATGGTCGGCGGAGCCGTCGTAATCCCGTCGGCGAGCTACGGCGCGGTCGGTCCCTTCCTGGAGCTGCTGCCCTCGGGTGCGCTCGGCGCCGGGATGCGGGCCGCGTTGATCGACGGCACGTTGTCCGTCGTACCCCTGGCGTTGCTGGCGGTCTGGGCGACCGTCGGGACCGTGCTGACCTCGAGGACGTTCACGTGGGAATGAGCATGACCGTCACGCCGCCGACCGAGCAGACCAGCTGGGCTGCCCGGTGGATGCGCCCGCTGGCGGTGGCCACGCTCCTTGCCAACATCGCCATCGTGGTGAGCGGCGGAGTGGTGCGACTGACCGGCTCCGGGCTGGGCTGTCCGACCTGGCCGCGCTGCACCGAGGAGTCGTTCGTGCCGCACGGCGAGCTCGGGGTCCACGGGGTGATCGAATTCGGCAACAGGCTGGTGACGTTCCTGCTGGCCGCGATAGCTGTCGCAACGTTCCTGGCCGCCTGGCGCTACGGCCGGCGGTCGGTGCTGCGACTGGCCTTCGTCCTGGCGCTCGGTGTGCCGGCGCAGGCGGTGATCGGCGGGATCACGGTCCTGACCGACCTGAACCCGTGGATCGTCGCGTTCCACCTGCTGGTGTCGCTGGCGATCATCGGCGTGGCCGTGGTCCTGCTGCGTCGCCTGCGTGAGGGCGACGGACCGGCGCAGCCGACCGTGCCCGTGCACGTCACGTGGCTGGTCCGGGCAACGTTCGTGACCGGCTGGGTGGTGCTCTACCTCGGCACGGTGGTGACCGGCAGCGGTCCGCACGCCGGGGACCTGAAGGCGCCTCGGAACGGCCTGGATCCAGCAGCGCTGAGCCAGCTCCACACCGACGCGGTGTTCCTCCTGCTCGGTCTGACGATCGGCGCGCTGCTCGCGCTGCGATCGGTCGGTGCTCCGGAGCGTGCGGTGCGGGCGGCGTACGTGCTGCTCGGGCTGGAGCTCGCCCAGGGCGTGGTCGGCTTCGTCCAGTTCTTCACCGGTCTGCCCGTCGTACTGGTGGGCATCCACCTGCTCGGCGCGGCCCTGATCTCCGCAGCGCTGGCCTGGCTGCTCGTCGGGACCCGCGACCGGCCGCTCGCCCACTAGCCCGAGGCTCCCGCACCCGAGGAGCCGCATCGGGATGCTGATGGTCTACAGCAGCTCCGGGGACGACAGGCCCGGCCGGTACTGGTTTGCCGTCGTGCCACTGCTGGTTGCCGCCGGAACGGAACAGTTCGGCGCCGCTGCGATCGGCCCCGGGCCCTCGGCTGCAACTGCCTTCCTGCACTCCCGACCGGACGCCAACCCGACCGATCGGGACGCTTGAGGCGTTCGCCCCTCGGCAACCCACCCCGACAGCCCGCGCAGGTGAGAAGCGGGGTGATCGGGGTAACGGTGCCGCATGGTGTCTCGGATAGCTCAGTGGACCTTCGACGTCAGCGACGTCGATCTGATGGCTGAGTTCTGGTCCTCCGCCCTCGGCCTGGTTGTCGATCAGGGAGACGACGGCGCAGCGAAGCTGTACCCACCGGCTTCGGCGGACTCCGTGGAGCCGGTGATCTGGCTCCAGCCCACAGCGCGACCGAAGAGGGCCAAGAACCGAGGTCATCCTGACCTTCGCCCTTTGGACGGCGACTTCGACGCCGAGGTGCGGCGCCTGCTCGATCTGGGCGCCCGGCACACGGACGTGGGGCAGTCCGGCGGGGAAGACTTCGTCGTGCTCGCGGATCCGGAGGGAAACGAGTTCTGCGTGCTGCGCAGCGAACCCTGATCGGAGACTCCGTCTGCTCAGCGAGTGAGCAGCGGGTCGAGCGCGACCGAGAGGAACAGCAGCGAGAGGTACATGTTCGACCAGTGGAACAGTCGCATCGGCTTGAGGTCGCTGACGTCGTCGCTCTTGGCCGCACGGCCCAGCAGCAGGTGCGACTCAACGAGGAACGCTGCCCCCAGCGTGACCGCGGCGGCTGGGTAGAACCATCCGGTCGACGCAACGGGCCACAGCAGCAGTGACGTCGCCACCATCACGTAGGAGTAGATGACGATCTGCCGAGCCACCGTCTTCGCGCCGGCAACCACCGGCAGCATCGGCACACCGGCGGCGGCATAATCCTCGCGGTAGCGGATGGCCAGGGCCCAGAAGTGGGGCGGAGTCCAGAAGAAGACCACCAGGAAGAGGATCACCGGCGCCCAGGCCAGGCTGCCGGTAACGGCCGTCCAGCCGATCAGCGCGGGGAAGCAGCCCGCGGCGCCGCCCCAGACGATGTTCTGGGTGGTGCGCCGCTTGAGGATCATGGTGTAGCCGACGACGTAGAACACGTTCGCAGCGAGCGCCAGTCCCGCCGACAGCCAGTTGACCAGGAGTCCGAGCAGCAGCGTCGAGAGAACACCGAGCAGCAGCCCGAAGACCAAGGCAGAGCGCGGGCTCACGATGTGACGCGGCAGAGCACGGCGGCGGGTGCGTCGCATCCGCTCATCGATGTCCCGGTCGTAGACGCAGTTGAGCGCGTTGGCACTGCCGGCGGACAGGGTGCCGCCGATGACGGTGGCGGCGACCAGGCCGAGCGGCGGGACGCCTCGCTGGGCCAGGAACATCACTGGGACCGTGGTCAGCAGGAGGAGCTCGATGATGCGTGGTTTCGTGAGCCCGATGTAGGCGGCGACGACGTCGCGGAGGGTCACTGGTCCGGTCGCCTGCGTCTGTACGGAGACGTGGGGATCGACGGCCGTCACGAAAACCTCGAGTTCAACGATTGCAGTGAGCGCCTTGGGGCACCGCTGAGTCTAATGCCGACGCCAAGGAAGTGGACCATCGGGCGACGGCCGGGAGGGTGTGCATCTCCTCACCTCGCATGAGTAGGCTCGGGGCTGAGGTTGGCCCTGGCGCCTGCGCGTGCCGCCGACCGGTGTCGCCACCATGGCTCGGCACCGAACCGAAGTCGAGAGGAAAGCAGGCTCGTGAGCAACGCTGGAACCCCCCTGGAATGGTCAGACCTGGACAGCCGCGCCGTGGACACCTGCCGGGTGCTCGCGATGGATGCCGTGCAGAAGGTCGGCAACGGGCACCCCGGCACCGCGATGGCGCTGGCTCCGGTTGCCTACACCCTTTTCCAGAAGAAGATGCGGCACAACCCCGCCGACCCGACCTGGGCCGGTCGTGACCGGTTCGTGCTGTCGGCCGGCCACTCGAGCATCACGCTGTACACCCAGCTGTACCTCGGCGGATTCGGACTCGAGCTCGACGACCTGAAGGCGCTGCGCACGTGGGGCAGCAAGACTCCGGGCCATCCCGAGCACGGTCACACGGCCGGGGTGGAGACCACCACCGGTCCGCTCGGTCAGGGCGTCGCCAACGCTGTCGGTATGGCGATGGCCGCCCGCCGTGAGCGCGGACTCCTCGACCCGGACGCGGCGCCGGGGACCTCCCCCTTCGACCACCAGATCTACGCAATCTGCTCCGACGGTGACCTCGAGGAGGGCGTCAGCGGAGAAGCCTCCTCCATCGCCGGGCACCAGCAGCTCGGCAACCTGACCCTGATCTACGACGACAACGAGATCTCCATCGAGGGTGACACCGACATCGCGTTCAGCGAGGAGGTGGCCAAGCGCTACGAGGCCTACGGCTGGCACGTCCAGGTGCTGGACTGGACCAACGGCGGCAAGAAGTACGTCGAAGACGTCGATGCGCTCTGGGCCGCGCTGAACAAGGCCGAGTCGGTCACGGACCGGCCGAGCATCATCTGCCTGCGCACCATCATCGCCTGGCCGGCCCCGAGCGCCCAGGGCACCGGAGCCTCACACGGCTCCGCCCTCGGCGAGGACGAGGTCGCGGCCACCAAGAAGATCCTGGGCTTCGACCCGGACAAGGCGTTCGAGGTCACCGACGAGGTCCTCACCCACACACGCAGCCTGGCCGAGCGCGGCAAGGCCGTCGAGGCCGAGTGGCAGGAGCAGTTCGACGCCTGGGCCGCGAAGGCCGGCGACGCGCTCGAGCTCTTCGAGCGGATGAGGACCCGGACCCTGGCCACCGGCTGGGAGAAGGAGCTGCCCACCTTCGACGCCGACCCCAAGGGTGTCGCCACCCGCAAGGCCTCCGGCGCCGTGCTGAGCGCGATCGCGCCGGTCCTGCCCGAGCTGTGGGGCGGCTCAGCCGACCTCGCTGAGTCCAACAACACCACTCCGAAGGGCGAGCCGTCGTTCATCCCGAAGGAGCGCTCGACCGACGACTTCTCCGGACACAAGTACGGACGCGTCCTGCACTTCGGGATCCGCGAGCACGCGATGGGTTCGATCATGAACGGCATCACGCTGCACGGCGGCACCCGCGTGTACGGCGGGACCTTCCTGGTCTTCTCCGACTACATGCGTCCGGCGGTCCGGCTGGCCGCGCTGATGCAGCTGCCGGTCACCTACGTGTGGACCCACGACTCGATCGGTCTCGGCGAGGACGGCCCGACCCACCAGCCGGTGGAGCACCTCGCCGCGCTGCGTGCGATCCCCGGCCTCGACGTCGTACGCCCGGCGGACGCCAACGAGACCGTTGCGGCCTGGAAGGCGGTGCTCGAGAACAATGACCGCCCCGCCGGCCTGGCACTCACCCGGCAGAACGTGCCGACCTTCCCGCGCGGCGAGGACGGGTTCGCCACCACCGAAGACGTCGCCAAGGGCGGCTACGTCCTGCTGGACGCCGAGGCCGGCACACCCGACGTGGTGCTGATCGGCACCGGGTCCGAGGTGCAGCTCGCGGTCGAGGCGCGCAGCCAGCTGGCGGAGAAGGGCATCTCGGCACGCGTCGTCTCGATGCCCTGCCGCGAGTGGTTCGACGCCCAGGACCAGGCGTACCGCGACAGCGTCATCCCGCCGCTGGTCAAGGCGCGGGTCAGCGTCGAGGCCGGGGTGGCACAGGGCTGGCGAGAGATCGTCGGCGACGCCGGCCGGATCGTGTCGCTCGAGCACTTCGGTGCCTCGGCGGACTTCGCGACGATCTTCAAGCAGTTCGGGATCACCAGCGACGCCGTCGTACTCGCGGCCGAGGAGAGCATTGCCGCCGCGGCCGGTTAACCCCGCAGCCCACCCCACAAGCGTCAACGTCCAACAGGAGGAACTGATGTCTGAACGTCTGAAGGCTCTCGCCGCAGCAGGGGTGTCGATCTGGCTCGACGACCTGTCCCGCGAACGCATCGAGACCGGCAACCTGGCCGAGTTGGTGAAGGAGCGGTCGGTCGTCGGCGTGACCACGAACCCGACCATCTTCGCGGCAGCGCTCAGCGAGGGTGAGAGGTACGCCGGCCAGGTCGACGAGCTCGCCTCCGCCGGCGTCTCGGTCGACGACGCCATCTTCGAGCTGACCACGCACGACGTGCGCGAGGCCTGCGACATCCTGCTCGACACATGGAAGGCCACCGACGGCGTGGACGGGCGCGTCTCGATCGAGGTCTCCCCCGGACTCGCCTCGGACACCGACGCCACGATCGCGGCTGCCAAGAAGCTGTGGAAGGCGGTGGACCGACCGAACCTGTTCATCAAGATCCCCGCTACAGAGGAGGGCTTCCCGGCGATCACCGCGGTGCTGGCCGAGGGGATCAGCGTCAACGTCACGCTGATCTTCGGACTCGACCAGTACAACCGGGTCATGGAGGCCTACCTTGCGGGGCTCGAGGAGGCCAAGCAGCGCGGGCAGGGGCTTTCCGACATCCACTCGGTGGCATCGTTCTTCGTCTCGCGCGTCGACACCGAGATCGACAACCGGCTCGACGAGCTCGACGACCCCGCCGCCGCCGAGCTGAAGGGCAAGGCCGGTATCGCCAACGCCCGGCTGGCCTACCGGGCCTACAAGGAGAAGTTCGCCGGCGACCGGTTCCAGCAGCTCAAGGAGGCCGGGGCCAACACGCAGCGGCCACTGTGGGCGTCCACCGGCGTGAAGAACCCCGAGTACTCCGACACCATGTACGTCACCGAGCTGGTCGTCAGCAACACCGTGAACACCATGCCGGAGAAGACCATGGAGGCCTTCGCCGACCACGGTGAGGTCAACGGCGACCAGGTGACCACGAAGTACGACGACGCGCAGGACGTGATGGACCGGCTCGCCGCGGTCGGCATCGACTACGACGACGTGATCGAGACCCTGGAGCGCGAGGGCGTCGAGAAGTTCGTGAAGTCGTGGGACGAGCTCGTCGAGACCGTCCGCACCAACCTGGAGCGGGCAGCCCGGTGAGCGGCGCGCTCGAGGTGACCGCGACCGGCGCGGCCGCGGACGCGATCGGCACCGTCGTACCCACCCTCGTCGAGGAGCGGTTCGCCAGCCGGCTCTTCGACAAAGACGCCACGCTCTGGGGCGTGGAGGCCGAGCCCGAGGCGAGCAAACGGCTCGGCTGGGTCGCACTGCACCGCACGTCGCGGCACCTGCTCGGCGAGATCGCCGCCCTGCGTGACGAGCTCCGCGACGAGGGCGTCGACCACGTTGCCCTGTGCGGTATGGGTGGCTCGTCACTCGCCCCCGAGGTCATCTGCGCGACCGCCGGCGTCGACCTGACGGTGGTGGACTCCTCGGACCCCGACCAGGTCCGCAACGCGCTCGCTGACCGGCTCGACCGGACCGTCGTGGTGGTCTCCAGCAAGTCGGGCTCCACCGTCGAGACCGACTCCCAGCGCCGGGCCTACGTCCAGGCGTTCACCGACGCCGGGCTCGATCCCACTCGCCGGATCGTCATCGTCACGGACCCGGGAAGCCCGCTGGACGAGCAGTCCCGCAATGACGGCTACCGCGTG
>JBFIWG010000143.1:0-8175 GCA_041606495.1 Nocardioidaceae bacterium | reverse complement strand
TCGGTGACGATGAAGGCCGCGATCTCCGAGGCCTCCTGCTGACCGAACGCGGCGACCAGGTCCTTGCGCACCTGCCAGAGCGTGGCGGCCCAGATCTCACCGTCGGCGTGCACCTGGGGGCCGCCGAGGTCGTAGCCGATGTCACCGAAGTTGGCCTCGGTGTCGTCGTAGGCCCAGTTGCGAATGCCCCGCTCGTCGTTGCCGGTCACGTACGCGCCGACGACGGAGTCGTCTTGGAAGTCGTTGCTGTTCAGGTGGTTCAGGGCGTACCAGTCGCCCCAGCCCTCGCCCATCGCGCCGCTCTGGTGACCGCCGAGGGCGTTGTCCTCGCTGCCGACGTACCGGTTCGACAGACCGTGGGCGTACTCGTGCTCGATGACGCCGGCGTCGAAGTCGCCGTCACGGCAGGGACCCTCGAACGCGTCGTTGATCGGCTCCCACAGGAACATGCCGCTCCACGGCGGGATGCCGTCGGGCAGCGTGAGCATGTAGGCGTTGTCGCGACCGGTGTACGTCGGAGCGCCACCGCTGATCGCACCGGCCTGAACGAGGCCCATGATCGGGTCACCGCCGTCGGTCTGGAAGTTGCCGGCGCTCTCGGTGAACCCGTACGAGTAGAACTCGTCGTGGATCCGGTTGTGGTGGTAGAAGAGGTTGGTCGAGGCCGCGTCCGCGTCCTGGGCGTACGCCGGCGGGACCGCCTGGCACTCCGAGGTCTCCCACGCGTTCGGGAAGCCGAAGTTGAACTGCCCCGTCGGGGCCACCGTCCGGTTGGCCTGGTCAGCCGGGGCGATGAAGTTCGACCAGTTCTTGAAGGTGTCGGCGTTGTTGCCGAGCAGGGTAACGCCGACTCCGGTCAGGCCGGTCGGGTCGACGTAGCCGCCGGGCGACTCCTCGGTCGGACCGAAGCTCTCCTTGACGGGCTTCCCGCCCTTGGGAGCGCCCGGGTAGTTCGGATAGATGATGCCCTCGGCCTCGTGGTGGACCAGCGATGTCTTGTAGAGCACCTCGCCCGAGCCGGCGTCGACCATCAGGTCCCAGGCCTCGTCGAGCTTCTCGACCAGGAGCACGCGGTAGGCGGCGCGGGCGCCGTCAGCGGTCGGGAAGACCGCCTTCTGCACGTAGGACTCCGATGCGAGGCCGGTCTTGAACTTGTCGAAGCCCGCGATCTCGCCGGCGGCCTTGGGCGTCAGCGAGCTCACACCGAGCGCGGCGCCTGCCTTGGTCAGGGCGTCAGCCGGTGAGAGCGAGAACGCACCGATCAGGTCGGTCTCGGGCGTCACCGAGCCGGCGTAGGTCAGCACGCGACCCTGGCCGTCGACGGCGAGGCTCATCGAGCCGCCACGGCTCGCCGAGACACCGTCCACTGTCTGGGTGAGGTTCACGACCGTGACGTCGACGCCGGTGAGCTTGTGGTCGCGGGTGACCTTGAGCGAGCTGACGTCGGCCGCGCCGAGCCCGAAGGCCGCGCGGTTCTGGTCGACGAAGGCGCGGGCCGCCTCGACGGCGGAGCCGTTGCTCGGGCCCGACAGCGTCTCGCCGGCGGCGGGGTAGATGGTCCGCGGGGTGCCGAAGCGGCCGTCGTAGGTGACGCGGGTGCCTTCGCCTGCCCGGCCGAGGAGGCTCTTCACTGCGTCGAGCTGGGCGCTGGTGGGTTTCACCAGCGGGTTGCCCACCCGGCTGTCCTCGACGGCGTCGTGGTCGGAGGATCCTGCGGTGAGCGTCTGCTCGGTTATGGCGTTTGCTGATGGGACCAACCCACCAGCAGCCAAGGAAGCAGCAGCCGTGGCGAGGATCGTCGCCGTGGCTGCAGTACGTCGGAGGCGCATGAATGCCCTTTCGTTGACCTGTCCGCCGGGGGTTTGGCGGGCTCTGGGGGTCAACGAGGCAGTGAGGCATAGGTCACGGTTTGGGGCCGCTTGCCACCTTTCGTGACGGTTCGGTGACCCACTCGCTCCACGATCCCGGGTAGAGCGAGGCACGGATCCCCAGCACCTCCAGGGCGAGTACGTCGTGGGCCGCGGTCACGCCGGATCCGCAGTACACGCCGACCGGCTTGCCCTGCTCGACGCCGGCCGCGCGGTAGGTCGCGTCGAGCCCTGCGACGTCCTTGAACAGGCCGCCCTCGAGGTTCTCCGCGGTCGGGACGTTCACCGCCCCGGGGATGTGCCCGGCCACCGGGTCGATCGGCTCGGTCTCGCCGCGGTACCGCTCCGGCGCGCGTGCGTCGAGCAGCACACCGTCGTACGCCAGACGGCCGGCCTCGACCACGTCCAGCACCGGCAGCTGCCCGGGCCGCGCGGTGAAGTCGCCGGGCTCGGTGCTGCCCTCGCCCTGCTCCACGGCTCCCCCGTCCTCGACCCAACGGCCGTAGCCGCCGTCGAGGACCTTGACGTGACGATGACCGTGGTAGCGCAGCAACCACCAGCACCGCGCGGCCGAGGTCGCCGCCACAGCGTCGTACACCACGACGGGCCGGTCCTCGCTCACGCCGCATCGACGCATCGCCGCCTGGAACCGGTCCTGGTCCGGCAGCGGGTGCCGACCTCGGTGACCGGGCGGGTCGGCCAGGTCGGTCTCCAGGTCGACGTACGACGCTCCGGGGATGTGACCGAGCAGGAACTCCTCCCTGCCTGGAGGACCACCGAGCTTCCAGCGAACGTCGAGAAGGGTGACCTCGTCGAGCCTTTCGGAGAGCTCCTGGACACTGATCAGCGGCGAATGCTCAGGCATTCCCCGAGTGTCGTGGACGGTACGACGGGCCGTCCAGCGCAGCGCCCACCTATCCTGATGCCTCTACGAAACGAGGAACGCCAATGCCACGCGCCGGTCGTCGTCCGCACGAAACCCTGACCCTGCTCATGGGCTCGATGGCAACGGCCCTCTGGGCGTTCCGCGGCGCCATGGCGCTGGCCGAAGATGCCCAACTGTCGACCTCCGCCCTCTTCGCCGTCGTCGCGTTCACGTTGACCGGCTTCGGGCTGGGCGCCGTGGTCGCCTTCTCCCGGGACCGGCCCGGCCGTCTCGCGACCGAGCACGGGAATCCGCGCATGTTCTTCATGCTGATGGGGCTCCTGTTCATCGGTCTGGGGGCCGGCCCTGTGCATTCGGGGACCGTGAGCGGGTTGGACTGGGCCTACCTCGTGATGACCTCGGTGGCCGGCGGCTGTTTCATCGCTGTCGCAGCCACCATGCGGTCTGGGCTGGTCCGCCGTACGCGCCGGGAGACCGAGGGCGCATACTGAGAGTGATGACCACGCGACCAGCCTTCAAGAGGCGACACCTGACGAGCAGTCCGTTCAACGCGGAACCGGATCGAGAGATCGAGGAGTTCGCCGTCGACGACAGAGTCACGCACGACAAGTACGGCCTCGGACGCGTCATCGCGAAGGAGGCCGGAGCCGTGATCGTCGACTTCGGCTCGCAGCAGGTCCGCGTCACCAGCCCGTTCAACCGGCTGTCAAAGCTCTAGCCGCGACGGGCGAACGCCCCTGTAGAACCCCGGCCCGGAAAAGCCTGGCCTGGCGCGCTCATGCCCGGATCGGCAGGCCGTCGAGCTGCTGGAGCAGGCACCACCTCACTACATCGGGACCCTCCTGCACCGCGACTTCCACCTCGGGAACATCCTGTGGCAGGGCGAGCAGGTCAGCGGCGTGGTCGACTGGGTCGAGACCTCGTGGGGCCCGGCGGAGCTGGACGTGGCCCACGCGTCGACGTACCTCGCGATGCTCCACGGACCCGAGACGGCCAGTCGCTTCACGTCGCTCTACCGGGAGCTGTCGCCCAGATCCGCGTCGACACCAGACTGGCGCTTCTGGCACGTCATGGACATCGTGGGCTACCTGCCCGATCCCTCCAAGGTCGTTCACCCGTGGCGGGAGCTGGGACTCGCGATCGGCGACGACCTCGCGAGAGATCGCCTCGAGCAACATCTCGCAAGTCTGCTCGCGAGCTGTTCGGCCTAGCCTGGCTCCGTGAGCACAGCGTCGTCCCGGGGCACGTCACCACGCGAGCGCATCCGGGAAGAGTGCGCGCGGCGCGGCAAGGACGAGCTCGTCGCCGGATGCATCGACCTGCTCAGCGCCCGTGAGGTCGATGACGGACTGGTCCTTGCGCTCGGGGGTCCGCACGCCCGTTCAGTGCTCGACCGTGAGCCTCCCGGCAGTGAGTACTGGCTGCGGGTGTGGGCGGCCCGGGGACTGCTGTGGGCGTGGGACGACGTCGCCCTCCCCTGTCTCCTGGACTCGCTCGAGGACGACTCCTGGCGCGTGCGCGAGATGGCTCTGAAGGTGATCGCCCGGCACCGGCTGGACGACTCGTTGGTGCGCGTCGCTGACCTCCAGGAGGATCCGGTGCCGCGAGTGCGCGCCGCTGCGAGTCGCGCGCTGGTGCGCCTGGCCGACACCGGCTCGTAGATCCGCTCAGCCCGTCACGACGAGCCAGGTCCTTCCGTCGATGAGCTCGCGCGCGGCGTCGAGGTGACCGGCATGGCACGCAGTCTCGGTGATCACGTGCAGCAGGACCTCCCGCAGGGTGTGCATTCTGAAGTCACCGAAGAGCTCCTCAGGCCACCAGGCGGGCGGTGCATCCAACGGGGTGGCGGTGATGACCTCGTTGGCAAGCTCGATCTGCCTTCGGTACAACGCGAAGACCTCTTCGACCGCAACGTGGGGTCCGACCTGCCAGGCATCATCAGGGCCATCCAGCGCCTCGTCGATCACCGCCCGTTCCCCGGCGACGACGCCGCGGAACCAGAACCGCTCGTCGTCGAGGGCGAGGTGGCGGATCAGTCCCAGGCAGCTCCACCCGGAGGGCAGCACGGGCCGTCGAAGCGCCTCTTCGTCGAGTCCCTCGACGATCCCGAGAACGTGGTTGCGCTGGGCGTCGAGAGACGACATCAGCGTCTCGACCTCAGTGACGGCTTGAGCTTGCGACATCCTGGCCTTCCGTCCGATGGAATCCCCCGTGGCCCCCCGCCCACGCCCGAACCGACCGTAGTGCACGGCGGACCTCGCGTCACCGACCAGCGCCAACACGATCGCCTCCAGCATCGTCGCCGAGCGGGGCGTGCGACGTACGATCGCTGACGATGACACGACGAGCTACCCGACTGGCGGCCCTGCCGCTCACCGTGCTTCTCCTCCTGGGCGGCTGCTCGGACACCGGCGGCGGCGCGGCCGACCCTGCAACACCGAGCCAGACGGGCACCGCGGCCGACCAACGCTTCCCCGAGATCGTCGCCGTCAAGGCGAGGCAGGCGGACAACGAGTGACCGTCGACCTGCCCGGCCGCTGACGCCGCTCGAACGTCCGTGCCCTACGGGACCTATTGCCCTGCCAGACCACGCGTCACCGTCTGAGCATGGACATGTACCTGCCTTCACCACACGCCCTCGAGGAGGAACCATGAAGGTCACCGAGGCATTCACCACTGCCAAGGACGCGATCACGGTCAAGCGGGTCTACGCCGAGCCCTACGAGAAGAACGGGATCACCGTCATTCCAGCCGCGGTGATCGGTGGGGGCGCCGGCGGCGGCACGGGTCACGACGAGAAGGGTCAGGAAGGTGAGGGTGGCGGCTTCGGGATGGGGGGTCGCCCGGCCGGCGCCTACCTGATCAAGGGCGACCAGCTCAGCTGGCACCCGGCGGTCGACCCGAACCGCATCATCGGGCTGGTCGGCATGGCCGTCATCGCCTACCTGCTGACCCGGCCGCGGATGGCGCGCGCCCGAGCGGCGTCCAAGGCCCTCACCTCCGGGTGAAACTCACGCACCGACGGTGCCGTCGATCCCCTCGCGCAGCAGGTCGGCGTGGCCGTTGTGCCGGGCGTACTCGTGGATCAGGTGCAGCATCACCAGGCGCAGCGACACGTCCGCACCCCACTTGACCTGGTGCCCGGTCACGTCGAGCGACTCGGCGTCCTGCTCGATGCGGCGTGCGGCCTCGACCTCGCGCTGCCAAGCGGCGAACGCCTGCGAGCGAGTGGCGGACGTGGCGTCGTACGCCACCTGGTAGTCGCCGGACCCCGACCAGACCAACGGGATGTCCTCGCCGTTGATCACGCGCCGGAACCAGGTGCGCTCCACCTCGGCCATGTGCCGCACCAGCCCCAGCAGGGACAGCGTTGAGGGTGGCATCGACCGCCTGCGAAGCTCCTCGTCGGTGAGGCCGTCACACTTCATCGCCAAGGTGGCGCGGTGGTAGTCGAGGAAGGCGCGGAGCGTCTCGCGCTCCCCTCCGGTCAACGGCGGGCTGATCCGCTCGGTCGTCATGAACGATTCCCTGGTTCGATCACCGGTCCCTATCTCCTCCCGGCCACCTAGATGTGGGCCGATCGAGTCTGTCGACACCGTATCGCCGGGGGTATCGTCCGAGACGGGGCGGAGCGGCAAGAGGTGAGAGCCATGATCGTCGTGCGGTTCAAGGTGCGCTGCCGGCCCGAGAAGACCGAAGAGGCGCTCTCGGTGTTCGAGAAGGTGGTGGCCCCGAGCCGGGCCCTGGATGGCGTGGTCAGCTTCGACCTCGGCCGGGACCTGGCCGACCCGGACTCGATCTTTGCGATGGAGGTTTTCGAGGACCGGGCAGCGCTCGACCGCCAGGAGGCGCTGCCCGAGGTCACGACCGTCCTCGGACTGCTGCCGGAGCTCGTCACGGCCGAACCCGAGGGGACCATCTTCGAGGTGGCCTCGTCGGTGCCCTACTGACGGACGCGGGTCAGCCGAACGGCAGCGGGTCCGGCACCATCGACACGGCCTTGGCGCGGGCAGCGGTCAGCTTGCGCCTGTGGTGCTGGCGGCAGAGCACCTCGTAGCCGACCTCGGGCACGGGCTCACCCTCCTGCTCGACGTCGCCGACGACGATCACCTCGCCCTCGGTGACCATGACGCCGTTCTCCGTGCGGGCGTTGTGGGTGGCGCGCTTGCCGCACCAGCACAGCGCCTCGACCTGCAGCACGTTCATCCGGTCCGCGAGCTCCACCAGCCGGGCCGACCCGGGGAACATGTGTGACCGGAAGTCGGTGAGGATGCCGAAGGCGAACACGTCGATCTGCAGCTCGTCCACCACCCGCGCCAGCTGCTCGATCTGCTCTCGCGCGTAGAACTGGGCCTCGTCGCAGACCAGGTAGTCGATGCGGGCGCCGTGGGTCAGGGACTTGACCACGTAGGCCCAGAAGTCGAAGTCGTCCTCGACCTCGATCGCGTCGTGCTTGAGGCCGAGACGGCTCGACAGAGTCGCGGTGCCGGCCCGGTCCTTGGTGGTGAAGATCCGACCAGCGCGTCCGCGCACGGCGTGGTTGTGGTTGGTCTGCAGGGCAAGCGTCGACTTACCAGAGTCCATCGTGCCGGTGAAGAATTGGAGTTCAGCCACGGGCGAGAATCATGCCACGTCAGGCCACCAGAATCGGGATCAGCATCTCCGCCGACGTCAGCGAGCCGTGCATCCCGATCAGCTTCGCCTCGTGCGGGAAGGCCGCGGAGCTCTCGACGGCAAAGCCGCCACGGCAGGCGACCATGACGTCCCCGAGCCGCGGGCGTACGACGGGCGACACATCGCCGAACCAGCCGCGGGCCAGCGCCTCGTCCCGGGCCAGGACCTCCGCCTCGTCACCGAGCCGGCCGCGCCACGCCGACAGCACGTCGTCCACCGCTCCACCGCGGCAGTAGACGTGCCGGAACCGGGCCTCGCCACCGATCAGCACCACGCCCTCACGCAGGTCAGGATTCTCGTCCACGTCGATCCGGCTCTCGCGGGGCGAGTCGACCATCCCGTGGTCGGCGACCACCACGATTCGCACGTCGTCCGGGAGCGTCTCGCGCAGGTGCTCGGCCTCCACGTCGATCATCGACAGCTGCTGTTCCCACTGCGGCGAGGCGACGCCGTACTTGTGGCCTGTCCAGTCGAGGTCACCGTCGTACATGTAGGTCAGCGAGGGTGCCTCGCGCGAGGCCGCGACCACGGCTGCGAGCCGTTCCCCGATCTTGTCGACACCGACGAACTCGGCTCCCCGGTGCCCGGCGATGGTCAGTCCCGACGCCGCGAAGTCGCGGCGGTTCACCACGGTCGTGTTCACCCCGGCCGTGGCCAGCCGGGAGAACGCGGTCGGGTGTGGCTGCCACTCGCGTGCGTCGACCAGCGGGTCCCACGAGAGCGCGTTCAGCAGCCGGTCGCTGCCCG
>JBFIWG010000142.1:0-8189 GCA_041606495.1 Nocardioidaceae bacterium | reverse complement strand
TCTACCTCGACACCAACTTCAAGCGGCGCGGCCCCGAGTACGTCTTCGTCGCGGGCCTCAGTGCAGGAACCGACTTCGTGCTCTTGAGAGCTCGGCGGTGGAAGGTCAGGGGAGAGCCGCTGGACTGCCCCTATGACCTGGCGCTGGACTTCAAGCAAGATGTGAGCGTCTTCAAGGTCAGCCGCGACTGCCTGCGTGATCCGCGGGCAATCCGGGTCGGTGTGCAGGTCGTCGCCGACACCGACACCGGGGCCTTCACCGACTGGCTGGTCGAGCGCCGGCACCTGACGCGCCGGGTGGCGAGAGGCTGAAGCGAGCAGGCTGAGCGACGCGGCGATGGTCGGGTCGGTTGCTGGACCGATGCCCGGCCCGTGCCAAGATAGGGCGTGATGCAGCGGCTCGAGCATTGCTGTGTCGGGCCCCAGTAGCTCAGTGGATAGAGCAGCCGCCTCCTAAGCGAAAGGTCGCCAGTTCGACTCTGGCCTGGGGCACCCCTTTCGCCCGATTCAGACCTTTTGCCCGGCGTGACGCGCGGCACACTTTGGAAGTTCGTCCCAACTCCACGCACAATGGAGTCCGTGCCCGCGCGCTGCACTCGCTTCCTCGGGCCACCGGAACCAGCCCCCGAGCGACGAAAGCAGCACTCAAGAGCCATGTCCACGCGCCACAGGCCCCGGCACGCGCTTCCGCGCAACCACCGGGGCGCGAAGATCGCTGCCGCCGCGGTGGCCGGTCTCGTCGTGACGCTGGTGGTCGTGCTCTTCGTGGGCTACCAGCACCTCGAGGGCAACATCACCGCAGTGGACACCACCGAAGCGCTGGGCACGGACCGTCCCGAGATCGCGGAGGTGGACACGGGCCCGCACGAGCCGCTCAACATCCTGCTGCTCGGGTCGGACACCCGCGAGGGCCTCGGCAACAACATCGGCGGGGAGACACCCGGCCTCTCCGACACCACGATCCTGCTGCACCTCTCCGCGGACCGCGAGCGGGCCTACGGCATCAGCCTCCCTCGTGACGCCATGGTGGAGCGGCCAAGCTGCCTTGGTAAGGACGGGGAGACCACGGATCCCGGCGGGCTGAGCATGTTCAACGCGGCGTACGCCGTGGGCGGCCCCGCCTGCACCCAGCGCACGGTGGAACAGCTCACCGGCATCCGGATCGACCACTTCGTGGTCGTGGACTTCAATGGCTTCAAGAACATGGTCGACGCCCTCAACGGCGTCCCGGTCTGTGTGCCGACCGAGGTGAACGACGAGATCGGTCACATCACGCTCCCTGCGGGCAGCTACGAGGTCACCGGGAGCCAGGCTCTCGACTACGTCCGGGTCCGTCACGGGATCTCCGAGAACGGCGACATCGGCCGGATGAAGAGGCAGCAAGCCTTCCTCGCCGCCATGGCCAACAAGGCGGTATCCGCAGGCACGCTGACCAACCCGGTGCGGCTCTACAGCTTCCTTGACGCGGCGACCAAGTCGCTGACGACCGATCCGGAGCTGGCCAGCCTGAAGAACCTGGCCTCGCTTGCTGCGCAGCTGGAGAACATCGGCCTGGACAAGATCGCCTTTCTGACCGTTCCGTTCGAGTCCTACGAGCCGGACCCGAACCGGCTGGTCTGGGCGCCCGAGGCGAACCGCCTCTGGAAGCGGATCAAGATGGACAAGCCGCTCACTACCGACGACAGCCAGGTCATCACGGCGGCCGAGGGCGTGACCAGCACGCCGAAGGAGCCGTCGAGCCCAGGGGCGAGCCCCTCGGACAGCCCGTCGGGCAGCCCGTCGGCGAGCGCCGAGGCCGCGAAGAAGGCGGCGCAGGCCCGCGAGAACGGGCTCTGCGCCTGACCGATCCTGGTCAGTCCTCCTGCTCGCGGCCCGCGAACTCGACGATCTTGGCGTTGAACGCGGGCAGGTCGTCAGGGTTGCGGCTCGTGATCAGGTTTCCGTCCACGACCACCTCCTCGTCGACCCAGTGCGCCCCGGCGTTGCGAAGATCGGTCTGCAGGCTCGGCCACGACGTGACGGTCCGGCCGTGCAGCACGTCGGCTTCGGCCAGGGTCCACGGTGCGTGGCAGATGGCTGCGACCGGCTTCCCCGACTCGAAGAACGCGCGCACGAAGTCCACGGCGTCCTTGTGCATGCGCAGCGCGTCGGGGTTCGCCACCCCGCCGGGCAGCACCAGGGCTGCGTAGTCGTCGACCTTCGCCGCCGTGACCTGGACGTCGACGTCGAAGCTGTCGGCCTTGTCCAGGTGGTGGAAGGCCTGAACCGTCCCGGTCTCGGGCGAGAGCAGCTTCGGCGTACCTCCCGCCTCCTGCACGGCCTTCCAGGGCTCGGTCAGCTCCACCTGCTCGATGCCCTCGCCGGCCACGAGGAACGCGATCTGCTTGCCCTCGAGCTGGTCAAACATGGGTGTCTCCTTCTTCGTGGGTGAACCCTCCCTTATCCGAGAGGGGCTCACCTAAACCGGGTTTTGGTCCCGGGGTGGGCGGGCACCAGTGCTAAGAGGAGGGGAGCATCCACCATGCCTGATATCGCCCAGGTCCGGAAGGGACTGAGCGAGCGGTTGCGCGATCCTGTCACCTGGACCGAGGTGATCCAGGTCGTCAAGACCGTCGTGGCCGCGGTGGTGGCCTGGGTGCTGGCGGTGCGGGTGTTCCACCTCCCACAGCCCTTTCTGGCCCCCTGGGCGGCACTTCTCGTGGTGCACGCCACCGTCTACCGGACGTTCGCCCGCGGTGCCCAGCAGGTGGCCGCGACCGTCGGTGGGGTGCTGCTGGCCTGGGTGATCGGCAACGCCTTCGGGCTTAGCCCAACCGCACTCGCCGTGATGCTGCTCCTCTCTTTCGCCCTCGGCTACCTTCCTGGGCTGCGCGCCGAGGCGACGACCGTCGCCGCGACAGCATTGATCGTGCTGACCACCGGTTTCAGCGACGAGAGCAACATCCTCCTGGCTCGGCTGTTCGACACCGCCATCGGCATCGGAGTCGGGTTCGTGGTCAATCTCCTCGTCTGGCCGCCGCTGCAGGACCTCTCGGCCGTCCGGGCCGTCGATGCGATCGACGACGAGGTCGGGCGGCTCCTCCAGGACCTGGCCGACGAGCTGGAGGACGAGTGTGCCGACGAGGACGTGCGACGTTGGGTCGAGCGCACCCAGGAGATCGACGAGTGCATCGACGAGGCCTGGGCGCTGCTGCGGCAGGCCCGCGAGAGTGCTTGGTACAACCCACGTCCTCGCTCACGTGCGCTGGCCAAGACCGATCACCTCGGCGAGCTGCTGGAGCGGCTCGAGCAGTCCGTCTCGGAGGTCCGCAGCATGGTCCGTACGCTCGACCACAGCATCACCGACCTCACCGAGTGGGAGCCGGAGTTCCGTCGCCGGTGGATCGCCCTGGTGCGGAAGGCGGGGCACGCCATCGCCAATCCGGACTCGAACGAGGTGCGCGCGGTGCGCACCGAGCTCGCCGAGCTCACCTCGGACCTGTCCACCGAGAACCTCTCGGCCCTGCACTGGTCGGAGTACGGCGGTCTCGTGCTGAACCTGCGCAACATCGTCACCTCGATGGACCGGTTCGCCGAGGCGACGCCGATCTCGGCGCCCAGCACGAAGGAGCGGGGCTGAATCGTCAGGGGATGACGAGCTGCCCCTTGCCGAGCACGGTCACCCCACCCTCGCTGACGGTGAAGCCCCGGGCCCGGTCGGCCTCGGGGTCGATGCCGATCCGCATGCCGTCGGGCACGATCACGTTCTTGTCCAGGATCGCGTTGCGGACCACGGCCCCCTTGCCGATCGTGACGTTGTCGAGGATCACGGACCGCTCGACGCTGGCCCGGTCCCCGACGTACACGTTCGTCCCGATCACCGAGCTCTCCACGCTCGCGCCGGAGACGATCGAGCCGGCACAGACGATGGAGTCGCGGGCCGTCGCGTCCTCGACGAACTTGGCGCCCGGCAGCTGCGGGTGCGAGGTGAAGATCGGCCAGTCGGTGTTGTAGAGGTTGAAGATCGGGTTCACCGAAACCAGATCCAGGTGCGCCTCGTGGTAGGAGTCCAGCGTCCCCACATCGCGCCAGTAGTCCCGGTCGCGGTCGGCGGAGCCGGGGACCACGTTGTCCTTGAAGTCGTAGACGCAGGCCTGCTGCTTCTCGACCATCATCGGGATGATGTCGCCGCCCATGTCGTGGCGGGAGTTGGGGCTTCCGGCGTCCTTCTCGAGAGCCTCGACGAGGGCGTCGGCACTGAAGACGTAGTTGCCCATGGATGCGAAGGTCTCGTTCGGCGAGTCCACCAGCCCGGGCGGGTCCGCAGGCTTCTCGAGGAAGCTCTCGATGCTGCGGCCGTCTGGACCAGTCTTGATGACGCCGAACTGCCAGGCCTCCTTGCGAGGAACCCGGATGCCCGCGACGGTTACGCCAGCCCCGCTCTCGATGTGCGCCTGCACCATCTGCGAGGCGTCCATGCGATAGACGTGGTCGGCGCCGAAGACGACGATGATGTCCGGACGCTCGTCGTTGATCAGGTTCATCGACTGGTAGATCGCGTCGGCGCTGCCGAGGTACCACTGAGGTCCACGGCGCTGCTGGGCCGGGACCGGGGTCACGTAGTTGCCGAGCAGCGTGGACATGCGCCACGTCAGCGAGATATGGCGGTCGAGGGAATGCGACTTGTACTGCGTCAGCACGCAGTTCTTGAGATAGCCCGCGTTGACCAGGTTCGAGAGGGCGAAGTCGATGAGCCGGTAGCTGCCGCCGAACGGCACCGCCGGCTTGGCTCGGTCCAGGGTCAGCGGCATCAACCGCTTGCCCTCGCCTCCGGCGAGCACGATCCCAAGAACTTTTGCCATGTGAGACTCCTAGGGCTAGCACCTATGCCTGTACTTGACCCTAGCCCTAGATTCGCATCATGCGCGCTGCAATCCTGACTCGTGAGTTCCCGCCCGACGTCTACGGGGGCGCAGGTGTGCACGTCGACTTCCTGGTCCGCGAGCTCCGGAGCCTGATCGACGTCGACGTCCACTGCATGGGTGAGCCACGGGACGGTGCGGTCGCGCACAGCGAGAACGACCCACGACTCAAGGAGGCGAACGCCGCGCTGCGCGTGCTTTCCACCGACCTGTCCATGACCGCCGGCGCTGACGGAGCGGACGTCGTGCACTCGCACACCTGGTACGCCAACATGGCCGGTCACTGGGCCAAGCTGCTGTACGACGTACCGCATGTCGTCACCGCGCACTCGCTGGAACCGCAACGGCCGTGGAAGGCCGAACAGCTCGGCGGGGGCTACCGGGTCTCGTCATGGGCCGAGCAGACCGCGTATGAAGGTGCGGACGCCATTGTCGCGGTCAGTGAGGGGATGCGCGCAGACGTGCTCTCGTCGTATCCGTCGCTGGATCCTGCCAAGGTGCACGTGATCTACAACGGCATCGACACCGACTTCTACCACGCCGACCCGGGCACTGATGTGCTCGAAGAGATCGGCGTCGACCTGCAGCGGCCCTATGTCGCGTTCGTCGGGCGGATCACCCGTCAGAAGGGCGTGCCGCACCTGCTGCGCGCCGGGCTCGACTTCGACCCCTCGCTACAGATCGTGCTGCTGGCCGGCGCCGCGGACACCCCGGAGCTGAAGGCCGAGACGGATGCCGCCATCGAGGAGCTGCGCGCGACCAGGGACAAGGTCTTCGTGGTCTCCCAGATGCTGCCGCGCGAGCAGGTGCGCCAGGTGCTCACCCATGCGCTGGCCTTCCTGTGCCCATCGGTGTACGAGCCGCTCGGCATCGTGAACCTGGAGGCGATGGCGTGTGAGACCGCTGTCGTCGCCAGCCGGGTCGGCGGGATCCCCGAGGTCGTCATGGACGGCGAGACCGGCTTGCTCGTGGACTACGACGAGGCGGACCCGACGGGGCTGGAGCGTGGTCTGGTCGAGGCTGTGAACCGGCTGGCCGGGGACCCCGAGCTCGCAGAGAGGTTCGGCAAGGCCGGCCGTGAGCGTGCGGTGAGTGCCTTCGCGTGGGACGCGATCGCGCAGCAGACGGTCGCGCTCTACGAGTCGCTGCGCTAGTCCGTCCACCGCGACGTGCCCGGCGGTCGTGTCCGCTTCTCGGGCATCGACGTGAGCACCTTTCGGGAAAACGAACACTTGGGGGTTGCCGTTATGGTTTTGTTACCCGAGACTTGGAGTGGGTAAGCCACTTGACGCGTGTTCGACCGCGCCACGATCTGGCTTGGGGATGGAAAGAAGAGGAAGGCCTTGAAGGTCGCGGTAACCGGTGCCACGGGGGTTCTCGGCACGGCGGCAGTCCGGTCGCTGGTTGCTGCCGGACACCAGGTGGTCGGCGTAGCCCGCACGGCCGGGAAGGCATCCGCCCTTCGCGACCTCGGTGCGCAGCCCGCGCAGGTTGGCCTGTCCGACCACGACGGGCTGGTCGAGCTCTTCGATGGCTGCGACGCGGTGTGCAGCCTGGCCACTCACATCCCGGTCGGTCTGGCCGCGGTGCGTCCCGGTGCCTGGCGCGAGAACGACCGGCTCCGCACCGAAGGCGTACGCCGGGTCGTGGACGCCGCGCTCGCGGCGAGGGTCCGGCGCTTCGTCCAGGAGAGCGTGTCTTTCCTGTACGCCGACAACGGCGACGGGTGGATCACCGAGGAGAGCCCGGTCGCGATCACCCGGGCCACTGAGCCCGCGTCCGTGGCCGAGTCACACATCCAGCGCTACCAGTCCGGACCTCGGTCGGGCGTCGTACTCCGGTTCGGCATGATCGTCGGCGACGACCAGCTGACGAGACGGTTCCTCAGATCCGCCCAGCACGGGCGGGCCGTCGGGTTCGGTGCACCGGACGGATGGGCGCACCTGGTGCACACAGACGACATCGGATCGGCGGTGCTCGCGGCCCTGACCGCGCCGAGCGGCGTCTACAACGTCGGCGCCGAGCCGGTGCGTCGCCGCGAACTGGTCGACGGCGTCGCTGTGGCGGCGGGAAGGCGAAGCGCGTCGTTCATGAGGCCGGTTGCCCGTCGCCTCGCCGGGGCCCGGCTCGAGCCGTTGACCCGGTCGCTGCGGGTCAGTTCGGAACATTTCACCGCGACGACCGGTTGGACCCCGAGACGGGCGTTCTTCGATCCGTCGTGGTTCGACGTCGTCGGTTCGGAGTCCAAGGTATGTCGATGAAGCCTCGTGAAGAGTCGGTCGACCCTGCCACCACTGCGGACTCCGCTGCCACCGCCAAGGCGGAGCGCGAGCGTCGGCGCAAGCTGGCCGAGGTGTTCGGCGACGTACTCCCGGAGGGAACCGCCGACGACCGCTCCGATGGTTGGGGTGAGCGTGACGGCGGCAACGAGGACTGGCTACGCGGCGAGGTTCCGCCGCATCACGGCTGAGCTCAGCGGCAGAACCCCCGGCTCAACGGGGCAGAACCCCCGGCTCAACGGGATTGCTGGGCGCGGAGCAGGTCGCGGATCTCCTGCAGCAGCTGCACGTCCTCGGCGGGGGCGGTCGGTGCCGCCTCCTTGCCCTCGGCCCGGCGTTCCTGCAGCCGGTTGTAGGGCACGACGATGAAGAAGTAGACGACCAGGGCGATCATCAGGAACGAGACCAGCGCGTTGATGAAGCCGCCGACGGTCACGCCTGCGATGGAGGCGGAGGCGAAGTCGGGCTGACCACCGATCTTCCCGATGAAGCCCATGATCACTTCGACCAAAGCCGTGACCACGGCCGAGAAGGCAGTCGCCATGATGAACGCGACGGCAAGCTCGACGAGATTGCCGCGCATGATGAAGTCCTTGAACCCTGTGAGCATCTGAGCACCCTAGTGGGTGATCACGACGGACAGGTACCGCGCAGCGCCCGCCGTCGCGAGGGTTCGTGCGGTCGCGTCCGGAACGGCGAGCACCACCAGGCCACCGGTCACGACCGAGGCCGTCTGTGCGCTCGTGCGCGGGATTGCGACAACTGGGACGTCCGCTGCGACCAGGACCGCTTCGTCCTCGCCACGCGGGTCAGCCGCCAGGACGTCGACCCGATCGCCGACGCGCAGCAGCCCCACGGCACCGACGTCCCCGATGCGCACCGGTGCTGCCACCGAGCCCGGGTAGCCGTCGAGGATCGAGCCGCTGACCAGGCGCACGTCGGTGATCGGCTCGCCGGCCCGCACCGGCCCGGCCGTCGTACGCCCGATGGTCCGGGCGACCTGCCCGACC
>JBFIWG010000141.1:0-8234 GCA_041606495.1 Nocardioidaceae bacterium | reverse complement strand
TCAACGCCGTGCCACAGCGGCGTGATCCGGGCCAGCCACTCCATCGGCGCCGACAGGTTGTCGATCGGGAAGAAGGCGCCGGAGAACAGGAACAGGGGCATCACCAGGAGCCGGTAGACCACCGCGAAGCCTGCCTGCCCGCTGAGCCCGGCGGTGAACCCGAACAGCGGGGTGGCAAAGGCGAGGCCGATCAGCACCTGCACGAAGAACGCCACGACCACGCCCCACACGTTGGCGTAGACGCCGAACAGCGAGAGCACGAGCAGGAAGACGCCACACGTGGTCGCGACCCGGAACACCACGAACATGAAGTGCGCGGCCACGATGTCGGCCACCGACAGCGGCGTCGCGATCATGCCGTAGTAGGTCTTGTTCCATTTGATCATGCCCATGACCGGCCACATCACCTCGCCGACCGCGGTCTGCATGGCGTGGGCGGCCACGAGACCGGGGGCGACGAAGGCGAGGTAGGACGCCGCGCCCTCGAGCTCGGCCGGGCCGCGGTCGATGAACCCGCCGAGCAGGACCCCCATCGCCGCGTCGTACAGCAGCGGCATCACGAAGGAGCTGATCGCCGAGCCCTTCCAGGTGCGGCGGTAGACGGTGATCCAGTACTCGGTCTGCCGCAGCACCATCGCGACGCGGCCGGCCGGTGGGGTGACCGTGGCGCTCATCAGTCGACCAGTGTCCGTCCGGTCAGCCGGAGGAAGACGTCCTCCAAGGTGGAGCGGCGCACCAGCACAGCGGCCGGGCTGAGACCGCGCTCGTGCACCCGGGCCAGTGCCTCCTCGCCGTCGTGGGTGTAGAGCAGCAGCCGGTCGGGCAGCACCTCGACCCGGTCGGCGAGGTCCTCCACCTTCGCCGCCAGCGCCTCGTGCTCGCCGACCCCGAAGCGGAGCTCGGCCACCTCCCGCGTCGAGTGCTCCCGGATCAGGTCAAGGGGCGACCCTTCGGCCACGATCCGGCCCGCGTCCATCACCACGAGCCGATCGCACAGCTGCTCGGCCTCGTCCATGTAGTGGGTGGTCAGCACCAGGGTCACGCCCTGCCGCTTGAGCCGGAACAGCTGGTCCCACAGCAGGTGGCGGGCCTGCGGGTCGAGCCCCGTCGTCGGCTCGTCGAGGAGCAGTAGGTCGGGCTGGTTGATCAGCGACCGGGCGATGGTCAACCGCCGCTTCATGCCGCCGGAAAGGTCCTCGACCTTCGACTTGGCCTTCTCGGTCAGCTGGACGAACCGGAGCAGCTCGTCGGCGCGGGCGGTGACCTCCGACTTCGACAGGCCGAAGTAGCGGCCGTAGACGACGAGGTTCTCGCGCACGTTCAGCTCGGTGTCGAGGCTGTCCTCCTGCGGGCACACGCCGAGCCGCGCGCGGATCGCCGGACCGTCCTTGGCCGGGTCCATCCCGAGGATCGACAGCTCGCCGGCGCTCGGCGTCGACACCGAGGCGATCATCCGCATCGTGGAGGACTTGCCGGCACCGTTGGGGCCGAGAAAGCCGAAGGCCTCGCCCGGTCGGACCTCCACGTCGATGCCGCGGACCGCCTCGAAGTCGCCGAACGACTTGCGCAGGCCGGTGGCTCGGATCATCGGTCCGTTAGCGCGGTCGCGGACGGGGTCTGCCGGCTCGGGTGAGGGTTGGAACACGTCTTCGACCCTAGCCGCGGGCACCGACAGAGCGCACGGACATTTCGGCAGGGTCGAGCGTGGGGAGGGGTTGTCGGTGCCGTAGGTCAAGATGGGGGCGTGACCAGTGGAGACGGTACGACGGCCCCTGCCGCCATGACGCCAGGCGCGGCCGCCGTGCTCAACAGCTTCAGCGAGCCGACCCGGACCTGGTTCCGGGCCGCGTTCGCCGCCCCGACCCCTGCCCAGGTGGGCGCCTGGGAGGCCATCTCCGCCCGCCGCAACGCCCTGGTCGTGGCGCCCACCGGCTCCGGCAAGACCCTCTCGGCGTTCCTGTGGTCGCTGGACCGGCTCGCGTCGCAGCCGCCGCCCGAGGACAAGAAGCACCGCTGCCGGGTGCTGTACGTCTCCCCGCTCAAGGCGCTCGCGGTCGATGTCGAGCGCAACCTCCGGGCCCCGCTGACCGGCATCCGGCACACCGCCGACCGCCTCGGCGCGCACGTCCCCGACATCACCGCGGGGGTCCGCTCAGGAGACACCAGCGCAGCCGACCGGCGCCGGCTGGCGACCACACCGCCGGACATCCTGATCACCACACCCGAGTCGCTGTTCCTCATGCTCACCTCCCAGGCCCGCGAGTCGCTCCGTGGGGTGGAGACGGTGATCGTCGACGAGGTTCACGCTGTGGCCGGGACCAAGCGCGGCGCGCACCTCGCGCTCAGCCTCGAGCGGCTCGACGCCCTGCTCGAGGAGCCCGCCCAGCGCATCGGTCTCTCTGCCACCGTCCGTCCGGTCGAGGAGGTCGCCCGGTTCCTCGGCGGCTCCCGGCCGGTCGAGGTGGTGGCCCCTGCCTCGGAGAAGGAGTGGGACCTCAAGGTCGTCGTCCCGGTCGAGGACATGACCGAGCTGGCCCTGGCCGCTGCCGAGCCTGACATCGCCGAGGGCTCCGCCGCCGGTGCGGAACGGCGCGCCTCGATCTGGCCGCACGTCGAGGAGCGCGTGGTCGACCTGATCGAGCAGCATCGCTCCACCATCGTCTTCGCCAACTCCCGTCGCCTCTCCGAGCGGTTGACCGCCCGCTTCAACGAGATCGCGGCCGACCGGGCAGGGCTCGCCGACACCGGCCCCGACGGGCCGCCGGCCGAGCTGATGGGACAGTCCGGGCAGTCGCACGGCGCGGCCCCGGTCATCGCCCGCGCCCACCACGGGTCGGTGTCCAAGGACCAGCGGGCGCTGATCGAGGACGACCTCAAGCGCGGCGTGCTGCCCTGCGTGGTGGCCACCAGCAGCCTCGAGCTCGGCATCGACATGGGTGCCGTCGACCTGGTCATCCAGATCGAGTCACCGCCCAGCGTCGCCTCTGCCCTCCAGCGGGTCGGTCGCGCCGGGCACCAGGTCGGCGAGGTCTCGCGAGGCGTGCTGTTCCCCAAGCACCGCAGCGACCTGGTGCACACGGCCGTTGCCGTCGAGCGGATGCGCTCGGGTCACATCGAGTCGCTGCGCGTGCCGGCCAACCCCCTCGACGTGCTCGCCCAGCAGATCGTCGCCGCCACGTCGGTGGACACCTGGGACGCCGACGAGCTGTTCGACCTGGCCCGCCGCTCGGCACCGTTCACGACCCTGCCGCGGTCGGCGTACGACGCCACCTTGGACCTGCTCTCCGGCCGCTACCCCAGCGACGAGTTCGCCGAGCTGCGACCGCGCGTCGTGTGGGACCGGGTCACCGGCGCGTTGACGTCGCGACCAGGCGCCCAGCGGCTCGCGGTCACCTCCGGCGGCACCATCCCCGACCGCGGCCTGTTCGGGGTGTTCCTGGTCGGGGAGAAGGCTTCCCGCGTCGGCGAGCTCGACGAGGAGATGGTCTACGAGTCCCGGGTCGGGGACGTGTTCGCGCTCGGCGCCACCAGCTGGCGGATCGAGGACATCACCCACGACCGGGTGCTGGTCTCCCCCGCCCCGGGTCAGCCCGGCCGGCTGCCGTTCTGGAAGGGCGACCAGCTCGGCCGCCCCGCGGAGCTCGGCGCCGCGATCGGTGCCTTCACCCGCGAGCTGTCCGCGCTCAAGCGCGACGACGCCGTCACCCGTGGGCGGGAGGCCGGTCTCGACGAGTGGGCCGCATCGAACCTGGTGGCGTTCCTCGACGAGCAGCGCGAGGCAACCAGCATCCTCCCCAGCGACCGGACCATCCTGGTGGAGAAGTTCCGCGACGAGCTCGGTGACTGGCGGATCGTGGTGCACTCCCCGTACGGCGCCCAGGTGCACGCCCCGTGGGCGCTGGCGATCGGCACCCGCCTGCGCGAGCGCTACGGCATCGACGCGCAGGCGCTGCCCGGAGACGACGGGATCGTGCTGCGGGTCCCCGAGACCGACCAGGAGCCGCCGGGCGCCGAGGTGGTGATGTTCGAGCCGGACGAGATCGAGGACATCGTCACCACCGAGGTGGGTGGCTCGGCGCTGTTCGCCGCCCGGTTCCGGGAGTGCGCGGCCCGGGCGCTGCTGCTCCCTCGTCGTGACCCCGGCCGCCGTTCGCCGTTGTGGCAGCAGCGGCAGCGGTCAGCGCAGCTGCTCGAGGTGGCGGTCAAGTACCCGTCCTTCCCGATCGTGCTCGAAGCGGTCCGCGAGTGCGTCCAGGACGTGTACGACGTCCCCGCTCTCGTCGGACTCATGAAGGACGTCGCGTCACGGCGGATCAAGCTCGTCGACGTCGCCACCACCCAGCCCTCACCGTTCGCGCGCTCGCTGCTGTTCGGGTATGTCGCGGCCTTCATGTACGAAGGCGACTCGCCGATCGCCGAGCGTCGCGCCGCAGCCCTCTCGCTGGACCAGGGCCTGCTGGCCGAGCTGCTGGGCCGCGCCGAGCTCCGCGAGCTGCTCGACGCCGACGTCCTCGCCGAGGTCGAGGCCGAGCTGCAACGGCTCACTGCGGACCGAAAGGCCCGTGACGCGGAGGGCGTCGCCGACCTGCTCCGACTCCTCGGACCACTCTCGACCGAGGAGGTCCGGGCCCGCAGCGTCGACGAGGCCACCGCCGAGGTCGAGGGCTGGCTCTCGATGCTGCAGGATGCCAGGCGTGCCGTGCCGGTCCGCATCGGCGGCGCCGAGCGCTGGACCGCGGTCGAGGACGTGGCGCGGCTCCGCGACGGTCTCGGCGTCCCGGTCCCACCCGGCACACCCGAGACCTTCACCGAGCCGGTCGACGACCCGCTGGCGGACCTGGTCTCCCGGTTCGCGCGCACGCACGGGCCGTTCACCGCCGCCGACGTGGCGGACCGGCTCGGGCTCGGGGTGGCGGTGGCGCACCAGACATTGGTCCGGCTCGCGGCCCAGGGCCGGGTGCTGGAGGGAGAGTTCCGACCGACCGGCACGGGTTCGGAGTGGTGCGACGCCGAGGTGCTCCGCCGGCTCCGGCGCCGGTCCCTGGCCGCGCTCCGCAAGGAGGTCGAGCCGGTCGACCCGTCGACGCTGGGCCGGTTCCTGCCGGTGTGGCAGAACGTCGGCGGGAAGCTGCGCGGCATCGACGGCGTGCTCAGCGTGGTGGACCAGCTCGCAGGCTGTGCCGTGCCTGCCTCGGCGTTGGAACCGCTCGTCCTCTCGGCCCGGGTCGCGGACTACTCGCCCTCCATGCTCGACGAGCTCACCGCCACTGGCGAGGTGCTCTGGGCGGGACACGGGGCCCTGCCGGGCACCGATGGCTGGGTCTCCCTGCACCTCGCGGACTCCGCGCACCTCACCCTCCCCGACCACGGCGAGGTGGACTCGACGCCGCTCCACGACGAGATCGTCGCGGCCCTCGACGGCGGCGGTGCGTACTTCTTCCGCCAGCTCTCCGACGCGGTGGGGTCCACCGACGATCAGGCGATGCTCGCCGCGTTGTGGGACCTGGTCTGGTCGGGGCGGCTGAGCAACGACACGCTGGCGCCGCTGCGGGCGTTGATCGGTGGCGGCAAGACCGCCCACCGCGCCCGTCGTACCCCTCCTCGGGGGCGGATGGCCTCACGACCCGGCCGGCCCGCGATGCCGACCCGCACCGGGCCGCCGAGCGCCGCCGGCCGATGGTCGCTGCTGCCCGAGCTGGAGGAGGACGCCACCCGACGCGCCCACGCCAGCGCCGAGGCCCTGCTCGAACGGCACGGCGTGGTCACGCGCGGCGCGGTCACCAGCGAGCGGGTGCCCGGGGGCTTCGCAGGTGTCTACAAGGTGCTGTCCGCGTTCGAGGACTCGGGCCGCTGCCGGCGCGGGTACTTCGTCGCCTCGCTCGGCGCGGCGCAGTTCGGGATCCCCGGCGCGGTCGACCGGCTCCGGTCCTTCTCCCCCGACGTCGGCAGCCCGCCCGGCGAGAAGAAGAAAGCGCTGGCGCTCGCCGCCACCGACCCGGCGAACCCGTACGGCGCGGCGCTGCCCTGGCCCGAGCGGGTGGCCGCCGATGACGAGGCCACGGCCGCCGGGCACCGGCCGGGCCGCAAGGCCGGGGCCATGGTGGTGCTGGTCGACGGCGAGCTCAGTGTCTACGTCGAGCGTGGCGGCCGGACGTTGCTGACCTTCACCGACGACCCGGACACGCTGGTCCCCGCGACGCAGGCGCTGGCCACGGCGGTCCGCCAGGGCGCGTTGGGGCGGCTGACCGTCGAGCGCGCCGACGGCGAGCACATCCTCGCCCGCGGCGACCGCCCGAGCTCGCTGAGGCATGCGCTCGAGAGCGCCGGCTTCGTGGCGACGCCGAGGGGGCTGCGGATCCGTGCCTGAGGGCGACACCGTCTGGCGCACGGCCGACCACCTGCACCGCGCCCTGTCCGGGTCGACGCTGCTGGCCACCGACTTCCGGGTCCCCGCCCTGGCGACCCTGGACCTGGCCGGGCAACGGGTCGTCGAGACCGTGTCCCGCGGCAAGCACCTGCTCACCCGGATCGGCGACGACGCCACGCTGCACACCCACCTGAAGATGGAGGGCTCCTGGCACCTCTACCACCCGGGCACCAAGTGGCGTCGTCCGGCGCACCAGGCCCGGGTCGTGCTGACCACCGAGACGTGGGTCGCGATCGGCTTCTCCCTAGGCGTCGTCGAGGTGCTCCCCCGCGCCGACGAGGACCGCGTGGTCGGCCATCTGGGTCCGGACCTGCTCGGACCGGACTGGGACGCCGAGGAGGCCGTGCGCCGTCTGGCCGCCGACCCGACCCGGTCGGTCGGGGACGCGCTGCTGGACCAGCGCAATCTCGCCGGGGTGGGCAACATGTACAAGTCCGAGCTCTGCTTCCTGCTCGGCCTCAACCCCTGGCTCCCGGTAGGCGACGTGCCCGACCTCGCCGCACTGGTACGACGGGCCAAGGCGGTCCTGGAGGCCAACAAGGAGCGGGTCGAGCAGACCACGACCGGTGACACGCGTCGCGGTCAGCAGCTGTGGGTCTACCGTCGCGAGCGGCAGCGCTGTCGGCGGTGCAGCACCCCGATCAGGGTCGCGATGCAGGGACCGCGAGGCGAGGGTGCCGGTGCCGAGCGCGAGTCGGCCCAGGCCAGCCAGGAGCGGGCAACGTACTGGTGCCCGAACTGCCAGCCTGCTGACTGAGCGACCAGGTCTCAGGCGGCGGAGGCGACCACGTCGCCGGACCGGTCGCGACCGGTGGAAGCCGCCGGTGCGAGCTCGGTTGAGCTCAGGGCCGTGGCCTCGTCGATGGCGACCGCCATTGCGGCCTCCTCGAGGGCGACGGCGTCGCTGACCTCGGACAGGATCGCCGAGAGCGGCACGTCGAGAGCGGAGCAGATCGAGGCGAGAAGCTCCGAAGACGCTTCCTTCTGGCCGCGCTCGATCTCGGAGATGTAGCCGAGACTGACGCGCGCGTCTGCCGAGACCTGACGCAGCGTGCGTCCCTGACGCATCCGCTGCGTGCGAAGGACCTCGCCGAGCAGTCGACGAAACAGCACCATGCCGCTGCTCCCTTCCCGTGTCCGCCGAGGGCGGCTCGTGACGATGTTGGTCCGTGCTGGTGGCAACGCTACCCGTCGCCGGAAACTTCCCGACGAGCAACCGCCGGATCCGCCTACCTTAACCACCGTCGCCGACGACGGCGGCGATCACCGCCGAGATCGCCTCCCGGCATGTCTGCTCGCGGATCTCGGCACGATCCCCGTCGAGCTGGAGCCGCTTGGTCGTCACGCCCTCCGGGCCGGCCACACCGAGGAACACCAGGCCGACCGGCTTGCCCTCCTGGCTGGTCGGCCCGGCCACGCCCGTCGTACTCACCGCGTAGTCGGCGCCCAGGAGGTCCTTGACGCCGGTGGCCATCTGCGCCGCGCAATCGGGTGACACCACGCCGTGCTCGGCCACGGTCTCCTCCGTGACCCCGAGCAGCCGACGCTTGACGTCGGTCGCGTAGCTGACCACACCCCCGAGGTACGTCTCGCTCGACCCGGGCGCGGCACTGAGCAGGTCGCCGAGGTGCCCACCCGTGAGGGACTCCGCCGTGGCGACCATGGCCGATCGACGCACCAGCTCAGCGTGAAGCGTCGCGGCGAGGAGCCTGGGGTCGACGGACGCGTCCACGTTGTCGGTCTGCTCGATCACGAGTCGCATGTTATCCGTGGGCTAGCCACCGGGGCCGTGCCGCTGGAGCGAGTC
>JBFIWG010000140.1:0-8286 GCA_041606495.1 Nocardioidaceae bacterium | reverse complement strand
TTCTTGGCCGCCTGGTCGGCACCGGCGATGTCGACACGTCCACGCAGCGCCAGCTCGACCAGGTTTGCGCCGCCGAGGGCGATGTCGACGGCGTTCGGGGCGATGATGAGCTTGCCGGTGTCGTCATCGGTCAGGAGAAGCAGCAGATCCTCGGCGATCAGCATGTTCCGACAGTAAATGCTCTTCGACGCATCACCTAGGCTCTGCGCCATGACTTCAGACCAGGAGCATCTGTCCCGGTACGTCGACACCTGGGAGAGCGCCGCGCGCGAGGTGGTCGCCCTGCTGCGCAGCCTCGACGAGTCGGACTGGTCCAGGCCCACGGACCTACCTGGCTGGGACGTGCGCGCGGTGGCCGCGCACCTGGCGCACCTCGAGTCCGAGCTCAGCGGCGCGCAGCAGACCCCCGTGGAGGCGCCCGAGCTCAACCACGCCTCGGCGCCGACCGCGTTCTACACCGAGGCCGGTCTGGCCGCCCGCAAGTCGATGCGCCCTGAGGAGATCATCGACGAGCTCGAGCGCGCGGTGGCCAAGCGCCTCAGCGACCTCCGCGCGGACCCACCCACGGACGCCAAGGCCATACCGGCGATCACTCCGGGCGGGATCCAGTGGAACTGGGAGACCCTGCTCCGCAACCGACCGTTCGACCTGTGGATGCACGAGCAGGACATCCGTCGCGCGGTCGGCCGGCCCGGCGGCATGAACACCGAGGCCGCCGGTCTCACGATGATGATGCTGGCCATGGGCTTCCCCTTCTCCGTGGGCAAGCGTGTGGCCCCGCCGGTGGGTACGACGGTGGTGCTCGACGTCTCGGGCGTGCACCCGGTGCACCTAGCCGTCGAGATCGCCGACAACGGACGCGCCGTGCCGATGCCGGCCGACCCGCAGTCGCCCACCGCGGCCCTGCACATGGACGCCGAGGCGTTCGTGCTGCTCGGTGGCGGCCGCCGGCCCCCCGAGGAGGTCCAGGTCCGCGTGACCGGTGACGAGGAGCTTGGTCGCCGGGTGCTCGAGTCGATGGCGATCACGCCGTGAGCCGTTCGACCTGGACCCTGGACCAGATCCCCGATCTGACGGGCAAACGCGCGGTCGTCACCGGGGTGACCGGAGGGCTCGGCGAACACACCGCTGTGGAGCTCGCCCGGCACGGCGCCGAGGTGGTCATGTCCGCGCGCACCGAGACCAGGCTGGCCCAGGTGATCGAGGACGTGCGGTCCGTCGTACCCACCGCGTCCTTGGTGCCGCTGGTGATGGACCTCGCCGACCTGACCTCGGTCCGCCGTGCCGCGGCGCAGGCCGCCACGCTCGGGCCCGCGCACATCCTGGTGAACAACGCCGGGATCATGGCCACGCCGAACCGCCGGACCGTCGACGGCTTCGACCTTCAGATGGGCACGAACCACTTCGGTCACTTCGCCTTCACCGGTCTGCTCCTGCCACGGCTGGTGGAGGGCGAGGCCCGCGTCGTGACGGTGTCGTCGATGGCGCATCGCGGCGCCAGGTCGGTGCCCCTGACCGATCCTCGCGTGCCGAGCGGCCACTACCGGAAGTGGGGCGCCTACGCAGAGTCGAAGCTCGCGAACCTGCTCTTCGCATTCGAGCTCGACCGTCGGTCGCGGGCGGCCGGCACGCCGGTCACGTCGGTGGCGGCACATCCCGGCTACGCGTCGACGAACCTGGTGCGCGGCGGCCTGCGGCTGGAAGGCCGCACCACCGCCAACTCCGTCATCGAAGGCTTCACCCGTCTCGTCGGGCAGTCCGCAGCGCAGGGGGCGCTGCCGTTGCTGATGGCGGCGACCGCGCAGCACCTGCCAGGCATGTCGTACGTCGGACCTGACGGGCTCGGCGAGGTGCGAGGGAGACCCGTCCTGGTCGGCGCCACCAAGGCGGCCCGGGACGAGCGACTGGCAAAGCGGTTCTGGGAGCTGTCCGAGCAGGCGACCGGCGTCACCTACTTCTGAGCGGATCCCGCGGGGGCAAGCGCGCTGGTTCGTGAGCAGATGGCTGGCCTCAGGGGCGCAAGAGCGCCATCTGCTCACGAACTACTGACAGCTGCCTCAGATGTGCCGGCGGGACTGGATGATCCGGAACCTCGACGCCACGTACGCGGTGTCGGTGTAGGAGGCGTTCGCGGCAGGGTTGGCACCGGTGCCGTGGAAGTCGGAGAAGGCCGCCGACTGGTTCACGAACACCTGACCGGTCAGGTTCTCCGACAGTGCCACTCCGGCGTCCAGGGCGGCGTCGCGCATCTTGTCCACGACGTCGGCCGACGAGCTGTAGACAGACGCGGTCATCGCGCCGTGCTCGGTGACGGTGTCGCGGAACAGCTCGATCGACTCGTCGGTGCCCGAGGTCCGGATCAGGTAGGCCACCGGCCCGAAGCACTCGGAGCCGTAGACCTTGGAGTCCGCAGCGTCGAGCCCGATCAGCGTGGGCGTGCGCACCACGGCGCCCTCGAACGCAGGGTGCTTGACCTCGCGCGACTCGACCAGGACCTCGCCCTTGCCGGGGGCCTCGGCGAGCCGGCCCAGGACACCCTCGTTGACCACACCGCCGAGCAGCTCCACCGCGCGGGCGTCGTCGCCCAGCAGCTTCTCGAGGGCACCACCGATGCCGGCGGCGACGTCCTCGAAGGACTTGTGCCCCTCGTCGGTCTCGATGCCCGCCGAAGGCAGGTAGACGTTCTGCGGAGCGGTGCACATCTGACCGGTGTAGAGCGCGAAGGAGAACGCGAGGTTCATGCACATGCCCTTGAACGACTCGGTGGAGTCGATCACGACCGTGTTCACGCCGGACTTCTCGGTGAACACGATCGCCTGCCGGGCGTTCTCCTCGAGCCAGTCACCGAAGGTGCTCCCACCGGTGAAGTCGATCAGCTTCACCTCGGGGCGCAGTGCGAGGGTCTTGGCGAGGCCGTCCGCCGGGTCCTCCGCGGCCAGCGTGACCAGGTTCTTGTCGAAGCCGGCCTCCGCGAGGACCTCCTGCGCCACCTGGACGGTGATCGCGAGCGGCAGGACGGCACCGGGGTGCGGCTTGACGATCACCGGGTTGCCGCAGGCCAGGGAGGCGAACAGGCCGGGCCAGGAGTTCCACGTCGGGAACGTGTTGCAGCCGATCACCAGCGCGAGGCCGCGCGGGACCGCGGTGAACGTCTTCTCCATCCGCAGCGGCTCACCCTTGCCGGGCTTCTCCCAGACCGCGGACGCCGGAACGCGGGTCATCTCGTCGAACGCGTAGGCCACCGACTCCAGGGCACGGTCGAGCGCGTGGGCTCCGCCGGCCTGGAAGGCCATCACAAAGGCCTGGCCGGAGGTGTGCTGCACCGCGTTGGCGAGCTCGAACACCCGGCCGTGCAGGCGGTGCAGGATCTCCAGACAGACACCGGCGCGGGTGGTGGGCCCTGCGTCGCGGAAGGCCTTGATCCCGGCCGAGGCTGCGGACACCAGCTCGTCGACCCCGGCCCCGGTCACCCGCGGGTAGGACACCTCGAGGTCGAAGCCGAAGGGTGACTTCTCCGTGGACACCGTGCCTTCGGCCCCCGGAGTGGAGAGCGGGAACGTCGTACCGGAGTAGGCCTCGAAGGCGGCCTTGCCGTCGGCGGCGGCGTTCTCGCCGTACACACGCGGGCTCGGGCTCTCGTTGTAGGCAGAGAAGTACTCGCGCGAGCGGGTGGCGGCGATCGCCTGCTCCAGCGTCTCGCGGTGACGATCGAAGAGGTCGTTGCTCATGGGAAGTCCTCACCCGGGATCGGCCCGATATGACACGTGACTGCAGATTGCGCGGCAAGTCTGTCACATGCTTCGCCGCGTCGCGAAGGCGTGCAAGGCTGTCTGCCATGCCCATTCTGCGACGGATCGCCGAGCACGACCATCCCCGGGTGCTCGAGCTCAACGAGCGCAACGTGGAGATGCTGGCGCCGATGGACCACGCCAGGCTGCTCGAGCTGGAGGAGGTCGCCGACCGGTTCGACGTGGTGGAGGTCGACGGGGAGTTCGGCGGCTTCGTGATCACGGTGGCCGCGGGCACGGCGTACGACTCCGAGAACTACGGCTGGTTCAACGAGCGCTTCGGGGACCGCTTCTACTACCTGGACCGGATCGTGCTCAGCGACCGGTTCCGCCGCCAAGGACTGGGGGGCTTCGTGTACGACGAGCTCGAGAAGGTCGCGGCGGCCTACGACCGGCTCACCCTCGAGGTGAACCTGCTGCCGCGCAACGACGCCTCCCTCGCCTTCCACGTCGCTCGCGGCTTCACCGAGGTCGGGCAGCGTGGCGACGAGAGCTACCGCGTCTCGCTGATGGAGAAGATGCTCGGGTGACCCCGCAGGAAGACGTGGCCCGTCGCAGCGCCGAGGCGATGTGGGCCGACGACACCGCGAGCCAGGCGCTCGGCATGCGGATCGTGGCCGTCGGTCCAGGCAACGCGACGCTCGAGATGACCGTGCGCGCCGACATGGTCAACGGCCACGGCATCGGGCACGGCGGTTTCACCTTCACGCTGGCCGACTCGGCGTTCGCGTTCGCGTGCAACAGCTACAACCGGCGGACGGTCGCGCAGGCCTGCGAGATCCGCTACCTCGCCCCGACCAGGCTGGGCGACGTGCTGACCGCGGTCGCCGTCGAGCGGTCCCGGGACGGTCGCGACGGGGTCTACGACGTCACGGTTCGCTGCGGGGACGCGGTCGTCGCGGAGTTCGTCGGGCACAGCAAGGAGATCCGCGGCACCTTCTTCGACGGGGAGACACCATGACGTTCCAGATGCCCGACCCCACGCCCGATGAGCTGCAGGCGCTCCAGCTCGACCGGCTCCGCGAAACCCTCGGCCGCGTCTACGAGAACGTTCCGCACTACCGCAGGGCGTTCGACGAGGCGGGCGTGAAGCCGGGGGACCTGACCACGCTGCGGGACCTGGAGAGATTCCCCCTCACCACCAAGGAGGACCTGCGCCAGAACTACCCGTTCGGCATGTTCGCGGTCCCCCGTCACGAGCTGAGCCGCCTCCACGCCTCCTCCGGTACGACGGGCAAGCCCACCGTCGTCGGCTACACGCGCGACGACCTGGACACGTGGGCCGACGTCGTGGCCCGCTCGATCCACGCCGCCGGCGGACGACCCGGGGACCTGGTCCACATCGCCTACGGCTACGGCCTGTTCACCGGCGGGCTCGGCGCGCACTACGGCGCGGAGCGGCTGGGCTGCACCGTCGTACCCGTCTCGGGCGGGATGACCGAGCGGCAGGTGCAGCTGATCCTGGACTTCGAGCCGCGGGTCATCATGGTCACCCCGTCGTACTTCCTGGCGATCCTGGACGAGATGGAGGCGCAGGGCGTCGACCCACGGCAGACCAGCCTGGAGATCGGCATCTTCGGGGCCGAGCCGTGGACCCACGAGATGCGGCTCGAGGTCGAGCGGCGCAGCGGCATCGACGCGGTGGACATCTACGGCCTGTCCGAGGTGATCGGTCCCGGCGTCTCGCAGGAGGCGGTCACGACCAAGGACGGCCTGCACATCTGGGAGGACCACTTCTACCCCGAGGTGATCGACCCGGTGACCCGCGAGGTGCTGCCCGACGGCGAGGAGGGCGAGCTGGTCTTCACCAGCCTGACCAAGCAGGCGATGCCGGTCGTGCGCTACCGGACACGTGACCTGACCCGGCTGCTGCCGGGGACCGCGTTCCCGTCGTTTCGCCGGATGCAGAAGGTGACCGGCCGCACCGACGACATGATGATCGTGCGGGGCGTCAACGTCTTCCCCACCCAGATCGAGGAGCAGATCCTCAAGGTGCAGGGGCTGACTCCGCACTACCTGTGTGTGCTGACCCGGCCCGGCAACCTCGACGAGCTGACCGTCCTCGTGGAGGCGCACGAGTCCGCGTCCAACCAGGACCGGACCGCCCTCGGGCTGAGGCTCAAGGAGCACGTGAGCAGCAACGTCGGCGTGACGGTGTCGGTCGACGTCGTCGGACCGGGCGCCCTGGAGCGCTCTCTCGGGAAAGCCAAGCGGATCGCCGACCGGCGCGCCTAGACTCGAGCGGTCCCGACCCACAGAAAGTCGCGCCGTGCGCCTGACCGCTCCGGCCCTCGTGGCCGCCCTCGCTCTTGCGATCCCGACCGCCGGCACCGCGGAGGCGGCCCCGGTCCAGCGGGACCTCTACGACGACGCGATGTCCACGCCGGTCGAGGACAGCTACTACCCGGCCAAGGGCGACCCCGGCATCGACGTCCTGAACTACGACCTCGATCTCGACTGGCGGAAGCAGTCCCGCGTGCTCCGCGGGACCGCCAAGGTCACCTTCCGGGTGACAAAGGCGGCCGGCTCGGTCCAGCTCGACCTCGCCTCGCGGATGAAGGTGCAGCGGGTGAGCGTCGACGGCGCGCAGGCCGGGTTCTCGCGTCAGGGCAACTACCTGGTCATCGACGGACGGGTCGAGCGCAACGCCCGCCACACCGCGCGCATCGTCTACCGCGGCACGCCGGCACCGGCGAAGGGCCCGGCCAGTCGCTCCGACGTCGCGAAGGTCGGGATGCGAGTCACCCGTGACGGCCAGCTGTGGACCATGCAGGAGCCCTACGGCGCATTCACCTGGTATCCCGCCAACGACCAGCCGTCCGACAAGGCCTTCTACGACGTGCGGGTCTCCGCGCCGGGCTCGTGGGTCGGCGTATCCAACGGCCGGCTGGTGGCTCGCCGCAAGGTCGACGGCCGCACGATCACCCGCTGGGACTCAGCCAGCCCCATGTCGACGTACCTCGCGACCCTGGCGGTCGGTCCCTACCGCAGCGTCTCCCAGACCGGTCCCGGCCAGCTGCCGATGACCTACTGGGTGCCCCGCGACCGCCCGTCCCTGGTGAAGCCGCTGCGCAAGACACCAGCGGCAATGCGGTGGCTGGAGTCGAAGCTCGGGCCGTACCCGTTCGAGAGCATCGGCATCGTCGTCACCCCGTCGGACTCGGCGATGGAGACCCAGACGATGGTCACCTTCGGGCGCAAGCTGTACCGCTACGGCCACCGCTACGTCCGCTCGGTCGTGGTGCACGAGCTGGCACACCAGTGGTACGGCGACACGGTCACCCCCTCGGACTGGCGGGACCTGTGGATGAACGAGGGCATGGCCACCTACCTGGAGACCCGGTGGAACGTGGACCAGGGCTGGACCACCTGGCGCGCCTGGCAACGACAGTGGAAGCGGGACGACCAGTACTGGCGAGACCTCTACGGCCCGCCCGGCGCCTTCTACCGCGACGAGTTCGCCTCGATCAACGTCTACTACTGCACGGCCCTGATGTGGGACCGGTTGCGCAAGAAGATCGGCACGGCCGAGTTCAACCGGCTGGTCCGCGCGTGGCCGCAACGCCACCAGAACAGCAACCAGGACCGCTGGGCGCTGATCAACTGGTTCGAGCGCCGCAGCGGTGAGGAGCTCAGCCGCTTCTTCAACACCTGGCTGAACTCGCCCGACTCCCCGGCTTGACAGACTCGCGGGTCGGATCTTGGTGACATCTGTCGTCGCTGGGGCCGGTCTGCTCGTGGTCGAATGACGGGCATGCTCAACGATCTCGTCGTCATCGACCTCACCCGCGCCCTGGCCGGTCCGCACGCCGGCATGATGCTGGCCGACATGGGAGCCCGGGTGATCAAGCTCGAGAGCCCCGGAAGCGGGGACGACTCGCGGGGCTGGGGGCCGCCGTTCGTGGGCCCGGAGGACGACCCGCAGTCGACGTACTTCATGTCCTGCAACCGCAACAAGGAGTCGGTCACCGCGGACCTCAAGTCCGAGGAGGGCAAGCAGCTGCTGACCCGGCTGGTCAGCCGCGCCGACGTGCTGATGGAGAACTTCCGCACCGGCGTGCTCGACCGGCTCGGCTTCTCCGTGGAGCGGCTGCACGAGATCAACCCGCGGCTCATCATCTTGTCGATCACCGGGTTCGGGCACGACGGACCCGAGGGCGGTCGAGCCGGCTACGACCAGATCGCGCAGGGCGAGGCAGGGCTGATGTCGATCACCGGCCCCTCACCCGACGAGCCCACCAAGGTGGGCGTTCCGATCGGTGACCTGCTGGCCGGGATGTACGGCGCCTACGGCGTCCTCGCTGCGCTGCACGAGCGCCACGCCACCGGCCGCGGCCGAGTGGTCCGCACCAGTCTGCTCGCCTCGGTCGTGGGCGTGCACGCGTTCCAGGGCACCCGGTGGACCGTCGCCGGGGAGGTTCCCAGGGCGATGGGCAACCACCACCCGGCGATCGCGCCGTACGGCCTGTTCCACACCGCCGACGCGCCGATCCAGATC
>JBFIWG010000139.1:0-8446 GCA_041606495.1 Nocardioidaceae bacterium | reverse complement strand
GTAGTGGGTCGGGTGGACGTCTCGCACCTCGATCGGCGCTCGCTCACGCGTCAGGCCCCCGGCACCGAGCGCCGAGAGGCGCCGCCGGTGCGTCAGCCCGGCGAGCGAGTTCGTCTGGTCCATGAACTGCGACAGCTGGGAGGTTCCGAAGAACTCCTTCAGCGCCGCGACCACGGGCCGGATGTTGATCAGGCTCTGCGGCGTGATCGCCTCGACGTCCTGGGTCGTCATCCGCTCACGGACGACGCGCTCCATGCGGGCGAGACCGGTGCGGAGCTGGTTCTGGATCAGCTCGCCAACCGTGCGCATGCGACGGTTGCCAAAGTGGTCGATGTCATCCGCGCGGACCTCGACGGTCCCGGCCGGCATCTCGAGGTCTTCCTTGCCGTCGTGCAGGGCCACGATGAACTTGATCGTCGAGACGATGTCGTCGATCGTCAGCGTCTGCTGGTCGAAGGCCTCGGTGACGCCGAGCTTCTTGTTGATCTTGTAGCGACCGACCTTGGCCAGGTCGTAACGCTTGCCGTTGAAGTAGTAGTTCTCCAGCAGCGTCTGCGCAGCCTCACGCGTCGGCGGTTCGCCCGGGCGCAGCTTGCGGTAGATGTCGAGCAGCGCGTCGTCCTGCCCGGAGGTGTGGTCCTTCTCGAGGGTGAGCCGGATCGACTCGTACTCGCCGAACTCCTCCAGGATCTGAGCCTCGGTCCAGCCGAGCGCCTTGAGCAGCACGGTGACGTTCTGCTTGCGCTTGCGGTCCAGACGCACACCGACCATGTCGCGCTTGTCGATCTCGAACTCGAGCCAGGCGCCACGCGACGGGATGATCTTCGCGGTGAAGATGTCCTTGTCGGAGGTCTTGTCGGCGGTGCGCTCGAAGTACACGCCCGGGGACCGGACGAGCTGGGAGACGACCACGCGCTCGGTGCCGTTGATGACGAAGGTGCCCTTCGGGGTCATCAGGGGGAAGTCCCCCATGAAGACCGTCTGGCCCTTGATCTCACCGGTGTCGTTGTTCATGAACTCCGCGGAGACGTAGAGCGGCGCGGAGTAGGTGAAGTCCTTCTCCTTGCACTCGTCGACGGAGTACTTCGGGTCGTAGAAGACCGGGTTCTCGAACGACAGGGACATCGTGTCCGAGAAGTCCTGGATCGGGGAGATCTCCTCGAAGATCTCCTGAAGACCGGACTTCTGGCTGACGTCCTCCCCGTTCTCGAGGCGTCGGTTTACATCTTCCTGCCACCGCTCGTTGCCGATCAGCCAGTCGAAACTGTTGGTCTGAAGGGCAAGAAGCTGCGGAACCTCAAGGGGTTCCTCGATCTTGGCGAAGGAGATACGACGGGGATTCAAACTGCTACTGCTGGCGTTGCGCGAGGCGGCCAAGAGGGGTCCTTCCGAAGGCTCGCGGACTCTCGGGTTGATGGCGCCGGCCAACCACTGGGAACGAACGGAGGGTCCGAGACAGGTTTGAGGGCAGGCGCAAAGAGCGATCTTAGCCTACGGGCAGGGAGAAGTCGAGCCCACCTTCGTCGTTCTCAATCGCGCGGACCTCCATATGACCGGGCGAGAGAACCATCGGTGGCTCTGAACTGCTCGGAAAGCATGAACCGATCCGCGGTCGGAGTCAAGCATTTGCGCACAGGACGGGCCCATTCGTCCGGTTTAGTAGGAGCTGATCCCGTCGACGAGCCAGGTTCCGTCGACCTTGACCATGTCGAACCGAACCCTGTTCAGCGCCACCGTCGGCTCCTCGGACCGGGCTGCGTTGACCGTGGTCTGGTTCACAAAGAGCAGCACGGGAACCCGGTTCGGGCTCCGCTCCCCTGTCTGCACCATGGCGCTGGACGCCAACACCTGCGCCTCGACCGTGGCCTTGAGCTCAGGCGCGTTCTGCTGCACCAGCTCGAAGGTGTCCAGGTAGTCCGAGCGGTACTCGGAGGAGAGGAACTTCGCTGCCGCGTCACGGTCGGCTTCCAACGACTCGTGGTCGTAGGACAGGACGGCCACGGCCGCGCGCTCGGCGGCAGCCGGGGCGCGGTCGAGCGCCTCCTGGTAGTCCGCGGCGCGCTTGGCCTCGAACCCGAAGTACGCCGCACCGCCGATCACGATGGCGGCCAGCAGACCCAGCACAGCCAGGACGGCGACCGGGACGGAGCGGCCCGACGGCTTCGAGGGCGTCGGCTCGGCGGGAACGGTCTCCTCGACAGCGGCCCGGTCGGGCCCGGCCGGCGAGTCGGCCACGTCGCCGGAGGTGCCCGACAGATCGGTGCCGAGGCTCGTGGCGGTGGTCGCCGCACCGGGCAGCGGTGCGGTCAGCGTCGACACGCCCGGGGCGGTCCCGACGGGGACGGGCCCAGCCTGGCGGGAGGCGAGCTCGGCGTCGTAGGCGGCACGTCGATCGGGGTCGAGGAGCACCTCCGCCGCCTCGTTGAACAGCCGGAACTGGGCGGTGGAGCCGCCGGAGCCCGGCTCGAACCGGTCTGCGGCCTGCCGCCACGCGGTCTTGATCTCGTCGCGGCCCGCGTCCGGGGCCACACCGAGGATGTCGTAAAGCGTCGGGTTCACGTCTCTCTCCCTCACGTAACCGGCGTGAAGTCGTCGACCAGCCACTCGCCGTCGACCTTGACCAGCGCGACCTCCCAGCGGAAGTGGCGCTGGCGAGTGTCGAAGACGGTCTTCACATCGGCATCCGCGACCACGAGAACGCGTGCGGAGTCGTCGTCCATTGTGGCCACCCCGGAGGCGAGCACCGTGCCCTCGGAGTCCATCTCGGCCTCGGTCACCGAGGCCACGATGTCCTTCATCGCCTTCTCGAACTCGCCCTTGAACTTGGTGCTGAGCATGTCGCTGACCGTGGACTGGTAGTCCTCGACGGAGTCTGCCCCGTAGTTGTTGACCTGGACGGTGAACCGCTCGGCCACCCGTGCGACGTCGGCGCGGGCGTCGAGCTGCTCCTCGGCCGCGGCGAGCTTGCTGAAGGAGACGGACGCGGCCACCGCGCCGGCGACGACGAGGACCGCGAGCACCGCGGCCATCCGACGTCGAAGGGGTGCGGACAGGCCCGCCGACCTCGGCGCGGTCCGCGCGTCGTCGAGCTCCTCGTGCTGGTTGTTGTCGATGCTCATCGGGTCACTCCTGTGGTTCGGCGAGCGGCTGCAGGAGCAGCCACTTCCAGGACTCCTCGCCGAAGACGGATGCTGCGCCGCCGGTGTAGGTCACTGAGTCGCTGGGGCTCCGGTCGGTGTACCGGAGCGCGCCCGACTGGGCATCGTACGCGGCCACCACCGGCGCCCGGTACGCAGCACCCGCTCGCGGGGCGTGCTGCCCGCCGCGGGCGTTGGACTCGTTCTGCGGCTCGGTGCACTTGACCTTGGTGTTCATCGGTCGGTACGAGGTGTCCTGCGGCTCGCGGGTGTCGGTGCTCTCATAGCCTCGGTGGCAGACCGTCGGCTCCTCCTGCAGGATCATCCCGAAGTGGGCGTCGTACAGCCCGGTCTGCGGGTCCTTGGAGACGACGGTGTATCCACCCTCGACCACGTAGGGGTAGACCACGAGCACCTGCTCGAGCCCGTCGAGGTGCGCGACGGTGATCTCCCCGGTGGTCACCAGGTTGTTGATCAGCTGCCCGAGGTTGACCTTGTTGTCCTCGAGGAAGCGACGCAGCTCGTTCGCGGTCGCGCTGCCGTTCCCGATCACCCGGCGCAGGTCGCCGTCGCTGGCCACGAGGGTGTCCGAGAGCAGCGCGAGGTCCCGCGAGAAGCTCTTGATCGACGAGGCACTGTCGAGCTGGGTCTGCAGGACCGTGTTGCTCTTCTTGATCAACGACGTGGTGACGTCGAAGTTGTCGTTCGCGGTCCGGATGAAGGAGTTCCCGGTGTCGATGATCTGACCGAGGTCCTCGCCCGTGCCGTTGAACGCCTTGCCCATCTCGGAGACGACGGTGCGGAGGCTGTCCTTGTTCACCGAGTTGACCATCTTGTCGAGGTCGACCAGCAGCGTGGTGGCCGCGATCGGTGTCTCGGTCTGCTCGGTCGCGATCTCCGAGTCGTCCTCCAGGAACGGCCCGTCGTCGGTGTTGGGCTGGAGCTCGACGTACTGCTCACCCACGGCCGACCGGTTCCCGACCAGGGCGCGGGTGTCGGCCGGGATGGGCTCGCTGTCGTTGTCGATGTCGAGCACGACGTCCACGCCGTCATCGGTCAGGACCATGTCGCCGACCTGGCCGACGGTCACGCCGCGGTAGGAGACCTCCGCGCCCTCGAAGATGCCCCCGGACTCCTCGAAGTGCGCGACCACTCGGTAGGCGTCGTCGAAGATCAGCCGGTCGAGGCGGGCGTAGCGAGCGCCGACGTAGGAGACGCCGACCATGGTGATCAGCACGAACACCATCAACTGGATCTTGGTCCGCTTCGTGATCATCGCTGCACCATTCCCTGGAGTAGCAGTGAGGCCAGGGCCGGGTCGTAGCCGAGGTCCTCGGCCGTGGGAGCCGACACGGCACGCGACGGGTTGTACTCGTAGCTGCCACCGGGGGCCGCCCGGCAGAGCACCACGAGCGTGCATCCGTCGCCGTCTCCGCCACCGGAGCCACCGTTGCCGCCTCCACCGGAGCCACCGTTGCCGCCGCCTCCGCCGCCGAGGGGCGGTGTGGAGACGGTGGGCACCGGCGCGCTCGGCACCGGCACGGGCGGCGACGGCGGGTTCTCGAGCGTGTCGCAGATCGGCTTCGTCGGGTTCTTCTTGCACTCCTCGACCACGTCGGGAATGGGCAGCTCCGGGCCGGGCGGGCCCGGCGGCTTCGGCAGCTTGCGCAGGTCGACGTCGAACTGCACCGAGAGGTTGGTGTAGTCACCCATGTGCAGGTTCCGGGCCTGCGCCGGGTTCCGCCCGACGACCTCGTCGACGAACGGGTAGGTGAGGAACAGCTGGAACGCCTGCGGAAGCGACTCCCCCGCCTCGGCGAGCTTGGTCAGGATCGGGTCGAGAGACCGGAGGCTGTCGATGGTGGCCGCCTTGGACTCGCGGATCACCTCCGTGCCCACGGCACTGAGCTGGTTGAGCGCCTTGAGCATCTTCACGAGGTCGTCGCGCTGCCGGTCGATCGAGGCGAGCGCTGCGGGCATCTCGTCGAGCGCGAGCTCGATCGAGCTGCGCTGCTTGTTGATCGAGACCGCCAGCTTGTTCAGGCTCTCGATGGCCTGCACGATCTCGCCCTTGTTGTCGTCGAGCTGGCCCATGAACTCGTCGAGCTGGTCCAGGACCGAGCGTACGTCGCTCTCACGGCCCTCGAACGCCTTGTTCAGCTCGGTGGCGATCGTCTTCAGCTGCGCCACGCCTCCACCGTTGAGCAGCAGCGACATCGCGCCGAGGACCTCTTCGACCTCGGGGTTGCGACCGGAGCGCTCCAGCGGGATCACGTCACCGTCGGAGAGCTCGCCGCCGCCACCGCCGGTTGCGGGCGCCTTCAGGGACACGAACTTCTCGCCGAGGAGGCTGGTCTGCCTGATCTCTGCGAGCGCATCGTCGGGCAGCTCGACGTCGTCACGCAGCAGCAGGGTGACCTCGGCGGTGAAGCCGTCCACCTGGATGTCGTCGACGCGGCCCACGGTGACGTCGTTGACCTTCACCGCGGACTGGGGCACCAGGTCGAGCACGTCACGGAACTTCACCTTGACGGCGTAGGGGTCGTCGCCGAGGTCGGCACCGCCGGGCAGCGGCAGGCTGTAGACGTTGAAGTCGCAGCCGGTGAGGGTGACGGCCGCAGCGCACATCAGTGCGGCAAGGGCGCTGGCCCTGCGGCGCGGCGTGGTGGGCTTGCGCATCACTTCACCTCCAGCAGGCCGGCGAGGGACTTGTCGACGTACTCCACGGCGACCCTTTCTGAGGGGACATCGGCACTCGCGAGCGCGGCGGAGCGGTTGCGCTCGCCGAGCGCCTCACGGATCGCGCGGCAGGACTGGTCCGAGGCGTCTGCCTGCTTCAGCGCGGCGCAGAGGAACGCGGACGGATCGGTCTCCAGCTGGTGGAAGCTCTCGCCAACGTTGGCGCGGGTGTCCAGCGTGCCGCTGCGCGGGTTGTAGGTCAGGAACAGGTTGTTCAGCGCCAGCGGTGCGACGTTCATCGCCTCAGCCAGGGCGTCGCGCTGCTTGACCAGGATCTTGCTGACGGCGTTCAGGCCCTCGATGTTCTCGGTGAGGGCTCCGCGGTTCTCCCGGACGAACGACGAGACCTGCTGCATGGCGACACCGAGGTTCTTCAGCGAGGCGGCGAGGTCGTCCCGCTCCCCCTCGAGCATCTCCGCGGCACCGGCCAGGGACTGGTTGAACTGGCGGACCGTCTGGTCGTTCTTCTCCAAGGCGGACACGAAGCGCTCGATCTGCCGAACGGTGCCGAACAGCTCCTCCTTGTTGTTGTCGAGGGTGCCGGTGAACTTGGCCAGGTCGGTGATGGTCTGGTTGAACTGCTCGCCCTGACCGGCGAAGTTCGTCGCCGTCGAGTCGAGCAGCCGGGTCAGTGCACCTTCCTTGTTGGCGCCCTTGGGGCCGAGCGCGACGGCCAGGTCGTCGATGCTCTGGTAGATCTCGTCGAGCTCGAGCGGCGTGGACGTCTGCCGCGTGCTGAGCTTGGCGTTGTTCGCAAGCACCTCGCCCTCGCCGCTGTAGACCGGCGTGAGCTGGACGTAACGGTCGCCGACGATGGCGGGCGTGATGATCACCGCCTCGGCGTTCGCGGGAACCTTGTACTTCGCGTCGTACGACATCCGGACCGTGACGTCGGTGCCGGAGGGGATCACGCTCTCGACCTCGCCGACCGGGACACCGAGGATCCGAACGTCCGATCCTTCGTAGAGGGAGACCGTGCGCGGGAAGCTGGCGGTGAGGTACTTGCGGTCATCGCCTTGGAGGACCACCAGGCCTGCACCGAGCAGCAGTGCGGACACAGCGACCAGGGACAGGATGCGGGTGAAGCCACCCATCTTTGCGGCAAGTGCGTTCATGGTCACCGCCCTCCGATCTGGGGCACAGGGGGCAGGTTCTGGATGAAGGTGTCGAACCAGGGACCGGTGCCGAGCGTGCTCGCGAAGACCCGGTAGAAGGGCCCGAGCAGCCGGAGGCTGTTGTCGAGGTTCTCCTGGTTCTTGCGCAGCATGTCGACCACGCTGTCGAGGTGGTCGAGCGCCGGCTTGAGGTCTGCGCGGGTCTGCTTGACCAGCGCGGTGAGCTCGCGGGAGAGCTGGCTGGTGGCCACGAGCAGGTTGTGCACCGCTTCACGACGGGCCACGAGTGCGCGGAACAGCTTGTCGCCGTCCTTCATCAGGGTGATCAGGTCGCCGTTGCGGTCCGCGAGCACACCCGAGACCTTCTCCATATTGGTGAGGAGCTCGTTGAGCTGCTCGTCGCGGGCGGCGATGTTCTGCGACAGCGCCGACATCCCGCGCAGGGCACCCTGGAACTCCTCGGGCGTGTTCTTCATCAACGAAGCCAGGGTGTCCAGCGAGCCGGCGAGCTGGTCGGTGTCGATCCGCTCGGAGGTGTCGGCCAGGCCGCTGAACGCGTCCACGACGTCGTACGGCGAGGTGGTCCGGCTGACCGGGATCTCCGACCCCTCTTCGAGCTGGCCAGAACCGGCCGGCTCGAGGGAGAGGTACATCGCGCCGAGCAGCGTCTTGACCTTGATGTCTGCGCCGGTGTCGGCGCCGAAGTCGACTGCGCCGTCGACCTTGAACTTCACGCGGACGTGGTCGCCGTCGAGGTCGACGCTCTGCACCTTGCCGACGCGGACGCCGGCCACCCTGACCTCGTCGTTGGCCTTGAGACCACCGGCCTCACTGAAGGCCGCGTAGTAGGTGTCGCCGCCTCCGACCAGCGGCAGGTCCTCGGCCCGGAAGGCGGCCATGATCATGGCCGCGATCACCGCGAGGCTCACCGCCCCGACGATGACGGGGTTTCGTTCACGGAAAGGGACGCTCATCCGAGATCACACCTCGCTGATCCGGTCCGGTACTCCATCGGAACGGTGGTCCCGCCGGGGAGCTTCACCCGTCCGTCGAAGTTGCACAGGTAGAAGTTGAACCAGGAGCCGTACGTCGCGGTGCGGCCGATCTTGTCCAGCTTGATCGGCAGGACCTGCAGCGCCCGGTCGATCTCGGCCTTGTTCCGGTCCAGGGTGCCGGCCACCTCGCGGAGCTCCTTGACGTCCTTGGCCAGGGGCTTGCGGATGCCGGTGACCAGACCGGAGGTCTCGACGGCCAGGTCGGAGATGGACTCCAGCGACCCCAGGATCGCCTCACGGTCCTGCGAAAGCCCGGAGACGAAGGTGCGCAGCTGGATGAGCAGGTCCGACAGCTCCTCGTCGCGGTTGCCGAGGGTGACCATGACCTGGTTCAGGTTGGTGATCAGCTCACCGATGATCTTGTCCCGCCCGGCCAGCGTGCTGGTGACCGAGGCGGTGT
>JBFIWG010000138.1:0-8461 GCA_041606495.1 Nocardioidaceae bacterium | reverse complement strand
GTTGTTCGACGATCCGGTGGTGCCGTAGATCGGCTCGAGGTAGTTCTGCGGGCTCGGGTAGTCCATCACCCAGCCGAGGCGGAACGGTCCGGTGATCTTGTCCTCGTCCAGCAGGGCGAGATACTCGGCGAAGTCCAGGGACTTGAACTTGATGTCCTGGATCCCGAGGTTCTGGCGCAGCTGGTTGGAGACGGCTTCCATCCAGACCTCGTGACCGGAGCCGCTGTTGAACCACAGCGTCAGCGTGCCGTCGTACCCGCCGGCGGCGTCGAACATCTTCTTGGCCTCTTCGGGGTTGTACTCACACGCAGTTCCGCACGGGTTGTCGCGGGAGCCGGTGACCACCGGCGAAACAACGGAACCGGCCGGGGTGAACGACCCGTTGAAGACCGCGTCGATGATCGCCTGACGGTCGATCGCCATCGAGAAGGCCTTGCGAAGCTCCTTGCTCTCGAACCTCTTGTCGTAGAGCGGGAAGCCGATGTAGGTGAAGCTCGAGCTCTCCCGCTCGACGAACCGGTCGCCGAAGTCGCTCTCCACGTCACCGAGACGCTCCGGCGGCACGCTGTCCATGATGTCGAGGTTGCCGGCCAACAGGTCGTTGTAGGCGGTGTTCACGTCGGAGTAGATCAGGAAGTCGACCCCGTCGGCCTTCGCCGGCTCGCCGGCGTAGTCGTCGTAGCGGACGACCTTGATCTCCTGGTTGTGCTTCCAGGTGCCGTCCATCATGAACGGACCGTTGCCGATGGGGGCCTCTTCGAAGGCCTTCGGGTCGTCCTCGAACGCCGCCGGCAGCGGGTAGAAAGCCGTGTAGCCGAGGGTCAGCGGGAACTGGCTGAAGGGCGCCTTGAGAGTCACCTCGAGGGTGGTGTCGTCCACTGCTTTGAGGCCTGACATCTCGGTGGACGCGGGGTCCTGACCCTCCTCGGCCTGGAGGTCGTCGTAGCCCTCGATGTTCTCGAAGAAGTAGGAGTTGCCGTAGGCGTTCGTGCTCAGAGCGCCGGCGTTCCAGGCGCGGACGTAGGACTGGGCGTCGACCGGCTCGCCGTTGTGGAAGGTGTAGCCCTCCTTGAGCTTGATCGTCCAGTTCTGCTGGTCCTCGGACTCGATCGACTGCGCGATCGCGTTGTCGAAGCCATCGCCGAACTGCGGCTCGCTCGTCTCCGGGTCAAAGGCGACCAGCGGTGTGAACAGAGCGTTCAGGACCTCTGCGCCACCGGTCTCGTTGGTGTTCTGCGGGATCAGGTGCTCGGGCTCGCCGATGTAGACCGAGAAGCTGCCGCCGCCGTCGCCACCTCCGCCGCCCTCATCGCCGCCGCCACCGCAGGCGGTGAGCAGCATGGCTGTACTGGTCAGACCAGCCAACAGTTGAAGGGTGCGTCTAGGCATGGCTTCCTCCCGAGTGTGTTTCCGTTAACCGAACCAAACGTAGGTGGGACCGGACACATCTGGCCAGTCTCGTAAAGCGGCTCTTTCGGCCGTGACCAAATCTCCACGCCAGTGAGACAAAACTGTGACGCGGTGAGCGGTTTGGGCGCTCGCACCGAGGGGAAGCACCCGCCGGATCTAGAAGTTCGATTATCGAACTGGTGGCGCGTCCGGGGCGTATTTAAGGCCGATCTTGGCCCGGATCGCGTCCATCAGCCGCATCATCGTGAGGGTGTCGTCGAGCGGGACCATCGGGCTCTCCGTCTCCCCGTTGCGAAGGCAGCGCATCACCTCGGCGGCCTCGTTGGCCAGGCCGGTGCCGATGAGCTCCTCGCCGATCTCCTCGCTCGTCGTCTCTGTCACCCAGGTGGCAACGCTCGGGTGGTGGAAGCCGTCGGCCAGCTCGATCCGGCCCAGGTCCGTGGCTATCGAGGCGGTGCGCGGGGACCACGACGTCATCGACGACGTCACCGAGGCCACCGCGCCGCTGGCCCAGCCCAGGCTGACGGCCACGTCGAGGTCGATGCCGCGGGGTGACATGGAGGCCACGGCCTCGACGACGTCGGGCTCACCGAGGAAGAGGGTGGCCAGGGTGAGCGGGTAGATGCCCATGTCCAGCAGCGCGCCGCCTCCGAGCTCGGGTGCGAGCAGCCTGTCGGTCTCGGGACGGTCGACGCGGAACCCGAGGTCCGCGCGGATCTGCCGGATCGTACCGAGATGGCCGGCGTCGGCGAGGTGCTTCAGGCGCCGGATGGTCGGGTTGCACCGCATCCACATGCCCTCCATCAAGAAGAGTCCCCGCTCACGCGAGGCGGCGACCAGCTCCTCGGCCTCGGCCGCGTTGAGGGTCAGCGACTTCTCGCACAGCACCGGCTTGCCCGCGTCGAAGGCGAGCAGGACGTTCTCGCGGTGCAACGCGTGCGGTGTCGCGACGTACACCACGTCGACCTCGGGGTCTGCGACCAGCTCATCGTAGGAGCCGTACGCCCTGGCGGCGCCGTACGAGTGGGCGAACTCCTCCGCGCTCTCCGGCCGGCGGGAGGCAACGGCGGCGATCTCCGCGTCGGGGAGGTAGGAGAGGTTGTTCGCGAACCCGCGCGCGATCTTGCCGGTGGCCATGATTCCCCAGCGCACCGGGCGGTCGCGGGGGAGCGGCTCCGCACGGCGCGGGCCGGGCTCGACGTCGGGCACGGGGTGGTCGAGAAGGCGAGTCACAGCGGCCATTCTGCACCTCGAACCCCGCCGTCGAACCGATCGTCGGCAGACACGTTCGGGAAACACGCCGAGCGAATGACATGGTTGTGGTTCGTCACCTACGATGGTGCGCACCACCCTCGAAGACCCCAGGAGCCGAACCAGATGGACGCCGCGAACGCCGTCAACTCGGGTCAGAACGCCGCCGAGGCGATCGAGCTGTCCGAGCGCGATCGGGAGATCCTCAACTTCGAGCGGCAGTGGTGGAAGTACGCCGGCGCCAAGGAGCAGGCGGTCCGCGAGAAGTTCGACATGTCCTCCACGCGGTACTACCAGGTGCTCAACGCCCTGATCGACCGCCCCGACGCCCTCGCCTTCGACCCGTTGCTGGTCCGTCGCCTGCGCCGCCTGCGCGCGGCCCGTCAGCGCGCCCGCTCGGCTCGTCGTCTCGGCTTCGAGGTCTGACGTGCGCGGCCCGGTGAGCAGGCGCAGGTACGACGAGCGCGGGATCGCCCTGCCCTCGCCGGTCGCCATGATCAGCCTGGCGGCCGTCGTACTCGCCGGCGTCGCCTATGTCGGCACCGGAGGCAACGCCCCCGCCACGGAGCCCACAGACACCGCCCGGCCGGTCACCGCGGAGCCCGCGCCCACCCCGACGAAGACCGCGCCCACTCCGGTCGCCTCACCGAAGCCGAAGCCCAAGAAGCCGGCCGTGCGCCGCGGCGACGTGTACGTCGAGGTCTACAACAACTCCGGCATCTCCGGTCTCGCGGGCTCCACCGCCACCCGGATCGACGGCGCCGGCTGGCAGGTCGTGGGCTCCGACAACTGGTACGGCACCATCCCGGCCAGCACCGTCTACTTCCCCGAGCGGCTCAAGGCGGAGGGCAAGCTGCTCGCCAAGGACCTCGGCATCGCGCGGCTCAAGCCCGCCATCTCGCCGATGCGTTTCGACCGGCTGACGGTCATCCTGACCGCCGACTACTCCTGACCCGCGGCCGCCACCGAACGCTCGGCGGTGGTTAGGTATGGGCATGGACTTCCGCACGCCTGAGGGACAGCAGAGGTACGACGAGCTGGTGGCTCGCGCCGACGAGATCGTGGTCGGTCTCGACTTCGACGGCGTGCTCTCGCCGATCGTCGCGGATCCGAGCAAGGCCGCCATCCATCCTGACGGCCCTGAGGTCCTGGTCGAGCTGGCGCAGCAGGTGCGCGGCGTAGCGGTGGTCACCGGCCGCCCGGCGCGCCAGGCGATCGACCTGGGCCGGCTGGACGACGTCGGCCGCAGCATCGCCGGGCACGGCAAGGTGCTGTTCCTGCTCGGGCAGTACGGCAACGAGCGCTGGTCCTCCGGCGACGGCAAGGTGGTCTCGCCCACTCCGCCCGAGGGGCTCTCCGAGTTCATGGCCGCGCTGCCGCAGCTGCTCCGGCGACACGATGCGGCGGACGCGTTCGTCGAGGAGAAGGGGCTGGCGGTGGCCGTGCACACGCGCCGGCTTCCAGACCCGCTCGACGCGTTCGACCGGCTGCTGCCGATCCTGACGGACGTGGCTCGCACGCACGGCCTGGGAGTGGAGCCGGGGCGGATGGTGATCGAGGTGCGCGCGCCTGGAATGCACAAGGGTCAGGCGCTGCAGACCATCCGCGAAGAGCTCGATGCGCGTGGGGTGATGTTCGCCGGCGACGACCTCGGCGACGTCGAGGCCTTCAAGGCCGTGATCGAGCTGCGCGAGCAGGGAACTCCGGGACTGTTGGTGTGCTCCGGCTCGGAGGAGCAGAAGGCGCTGGTCGAGCTGTCCGACATCGTCGTCGACGGGCCGGCCGGCGTGCTCGCGTTGCTCAGGCAGTTCGCCCGGGACGCCTCAGCCTTTCGCTCGTCTGCGTGACCCCTGACCGTCGCCGCTGCTCGCGCCGGCTGGCCGACGCGTAGCCGCCGTCGGCGAGGCCCGCCCACCGCTCGAAGACGTTGTGGAAGCCCGGGTCGGAGCCGCGTAGGTAGGAGTAGCCCGCCGCCACGAGGTAGAGCGGGATCATCGGCAGGCCGAGGGTCAGGGCGTACTGCCAACTGTGTCGCTCCTCGTGCAGGAGCATCCGCGGTCGTTCCTGCCACCACGTGAGGTCGTGCCGGGAGACGACCACGTTGCCGACCGTGAACGCCGGCGCGTGCGGGAAGCCGATCCGGTATCCGGTGGCCAGCAGCAGACCGCGCGGCCCTGGCGAGACCTCGGCGCGGCCGAGTGCGGCGACCCCGAGGCCCAGCAGGGTCGAGCCGTTCACGGCGTTGGCCACGCGCTTGATCCGCCACCGGTCCATGCCCTCATCATGCCGGAATGTGCCGGTCTCGGATGGTGGACCTTGCGTGCGCATGCTGAGACGCGGTGCGTAGTCTTTGTCTTGCTCATCGAGAGGGGCAGAGGGAACGGCCCGACGAAGCCCCGGCAACCCGCCACAGCAGCTTGTCCTCCTGATGACCGGCTGTGGTCACGGTGCTAATTCCGTCCCGTGTCGATCGTCGGCGCGGGAAAGATGAGAAGGAGGCCTCCTTGAGCATTCCAGTGATCGACGCGCCCGCCACGGCCCTGCGCCCCGGAGCGTTCGGCAACGCGACGAACCTCGTCTGTCGAGAGTGTCGCGCCACCCAGCCCCTGGGGCCGTTCTACGCCTGTCAGGAGTGCTTCGGTCCGCTCGAGATCGGCTATGACTTCCCCGTCGTGACCCGCGAGCAGATCGAGGCCGGCCCCAAGAACATCTGGCGCTACCAGCCGCTGCTGCCCGTTCCCGCCGACATCGCCTCCAGCCCGAACATGGAGCCCGGCTTCACCCGCCTGGTCAAGGCCAACAACCTGGGCCGCGAGCTGGGCATCGACAACCTCTGGGTCAAGGACGACTCCGGCAACCCGACCCACTCGTTCAAGGACCGTGTGGTCGCGATCGCCCTGTCTGCCGCCCGCGAGCTGGACATGAAGGTCTTCGCCTGCCCCTCCACCGGCAACCTGGCCAACGCCGTGGCCGCAGCGGGGGCCCGGGCCGGCATCAAGACCGTGGTCTTCATCCCGCACGACCTCGAGCGCCCCAAGGTGCTGACCACCGCGGTGTACGGCGGCACGCTGATCGCGGTCAAGGGCAACTACGACGACGTGAACCGGCTCGCCTCGGAGATCGCCGGCGAGGAGGAGGGCTGGGCGTTCGTGAACGTCAACGTGCGGCCGTACTACGCCGAGGGCTCCAAGACCCTGGGCTACGAGGTGGCCGAGCAGCTCGGCTGGCGGCTGCCGCAGCAGGTGGTCATCCCCGTTGCGTCCGGGTCGCAGCTGACCAAGGTCGACAAGGGCTTCCAGGAGCTGGTGAAGCTCGGGCTCGTGGACGACTCGCCCTACAAGATCTTCGGTGCCCAGGCGGCCGGCTGCTCGCCGGTGTCGAGCGCCTTCAAGGACGGCCATGACGTGGTGCGCCCGGTGAAGCCGGACACCATCGCCAAGTCGCTGGCGATCGGCAATCCTGCGGACGGGCCCTACGTGCTCGATGTCGCCCGTCGTACCGGCGGCGCCATCGAGGACGTCACCGACGAGGAGGTGCGCGACGGCATCCAGCTCCTCGCCCGGACCGAGGGCATCTTCGCCGAGACCGCCGGCGGCGTCACGGTCGCGACGTTGAAGAAGCTCGTCGAGAGTGGACAGCTCGACCCGAGGCAGGAGACCGTTGTCTTCAACACCGGGGACGGACTGAAGACGCTCGACGCGGTCGCCGACCGAGTCGGTCCGGCCGCCACGATCGACCCGACGTACACCGCTTTCACCGACACCGGTCTGGTCTGACCGCCCACCCGAAGGAGCAACGACATGAGCGGCGATGTGAGGGTACGCATTCCCACCATCCTCCGGACCTACACCGGCGGCGAGTCCGAGGTGAGCGCGAAGGGCGACACCCTCTCCGACGTGCTCGACCACCTCGACGCGGCCTACCCCGGTATCAAGGGCCGCATCCTCGACGAGCAGGGTGCGATCCGCAGGTTCGTCAACGTCTACGTCGGGAATGACGACGTCAGGTTCCTGGATGCACTGGGCACGAAGACGCCCGCGGGTGCTCAGGTCTCGGTGATCCCGGCGGTCGCGGGCGGGTAGCCCGTTCGGCCCACGGATGGCTCAGCGCTTGGGCGCTGCCTTGTCCGGCTTGGGCTTGAGAGACTTGGCCTTCTCGGGCTTGGTCGTCTCCGGCGTGGCCTTCGGGGCCTTCTCGGACTCGGGTGCCTGCGCGTGCTTGGCCTTGTCGGCGGACTTCTTCGTCGTGCCGCCGTGCCAGGGGCGGTCGTTCTTCAGATGACCGGGTGGCGTGGGCTTTGTGCAGTTGCCGTGAGGGTGCTCGCCCTTTGACCGGGTGGGTTTGAACTCGCGCACGCAGGCCTTCCAGGCGCGCATGCCCTCCTGGTGCTCACGGGCGAGTGCGGTCATCTCGTCACTGCGCCGGTCGCCGTCAGGTTCGGCCTTTGCTGTGAGCTCGTCGGACTCCGCAGGCTCCTCGGCCTCGGGGTCCGTGGCCTCTGCCTCCGGTGCCTCCGTGACGTCGGGGTGCGTGGCCTCTTCCTCCGGCTCCTCCGTGGCCTCCGGATCCGGCTCGCCCGGGGTCCCGACCGGGCTGCCCTCCTCGGCGACGACCGTCGTCGGCTCGTCCGACCCCAGCAGGGTCAGGGCCGGAGCGGTGGGCAGAGCCAGAGCTAGCCCGAGCAGGGAGGCGCCGACGACGACCTTCATGACGCCTCCCCTCTGCTCGGTGCAACTATTCTTCCCGTTGTCCCAATCGCGTGGAATAGCACAGATGGGCGATGTGCTCGTGCTGGCTAGGCTGGTCACTATGGCCCCGAAGATCGCGTCTGCCGACCATGTCGACCGTGAGACTCTCCTTGAGTTCGCGAGGTCCCGGCACAAGGGCACGCTGGTGACGATGCGCCGCGACGGGCGTCCCCAGATGTCACCGGTCGCATGCGGGATCGACGGGCAGGGGCGGGTCGTGGTCTCGACGTACCCCGAGCGCGCCAAGGCCCGTAATGCCCGTCGTGACCCTCGGGTCTCGATCCTGATCCACTCCGACGACTGGGACGACCCCTACGTCCAGATCGACGGCACCGCTGAGGTGCTGGACATGCCCGAGGCGATGGAGCCGCTCGTGGAGTACTTCCGGTGCATCTCCGGTGAGCACCCGGACTGGGACGACTACCGCGCCGCGATGGTCCGCCAGGACAAGTCGCTGATCCGTATCACGCCCGACCGTTGGGGACCCATCGCTGCAGGCGGCTTTCCGCCGAACCGCCTCGACGGCTGACCGGGCCCGCATGTCGATCGGCGGCCCGGCCTTGGTGTCGATAGCGTCGCCCTATGACCGACGTTCTGCTCGCCACCTGCGCCGACCTCCCCGAAGGTGAGTACGGCGGACATCTGCTGATCGAGGAGTTCGCCGCGCGCGGGATCTCCGCCCGGTGGGTCGTGTGGGACGACCCGGGCGTGGACTGGTCGACGGCGACCGCGGTCGGCGTGCGGAGTACATGGGACTACGAGCTGCATCGGACGCGGTTCCTCGAGTGGGCGCACCGGGTCGAGTCAATGACGCGCCTGGTCAACCCTGCACGGGCGATGGACTGGAACACCGACAAGCTCTACCTGCTCGACCTGCTCGGCGCCGGGCTGCCCGTAGTACCCACGGTGGCTGCGGAGGACGAGATGGAGCTGCCGAGCGCAATCGCGACCTTCGACGTGGCCGTGGTCAAGCCGCGAGTGGGTGCGGGCGGTCGAGGCGTGGTCGTCTTCGACCAGGAGCCCGGCGGGCCGGCGGACCTCGACGAGTCCGC
>JBFIWG010000137.1:0-8485 GCA_041606495.1 Nocardioidaceae bacterium | reverse complement strand
GACAGCTTCTACCGGCACGACGGCCGGCACCTGTCGCTGAACTACACGAACGGGGTGCCCGAGTGCTACGGCGAGGCGGGTACGCCGCGCGTGCAGGAGCGTGCGGACGCCGTCGTCATCCGGATCCCCCGGACCAAGGTCGACCCGAACCCCGACAAGGTCTGCATCGAGATCGCCCTGATGGGCTCGGTGGACATCAGGCTGGACAGCCCGCTCGGCGACCGCCCGGTGCTGGACGCAGCGCGGGACGGCTACCGGGTCCCCGAGGCCGCGGCCCCGCACAGCTCGGACCAGGCGAAGTAGCGCCCGAGGGCTCACATGCCCCCGGAGCAGACGACAACAGCCCCACACCGGTGCCCGGTGTGGGGCTGTTCCCTGGGAGCTCTAGGTCAGTGGAACGAGTCGCCGCAGGCGCAGGAGCCGGTGGCGTTCGGGTTGTCGATCGTGAAGCCCTGCTTCTCGATGGTGTCGACGAAGTCGATGACCGCACCGTTGAGGTAGGGGCTGCTCATCCGGTCCACGACCACGGCCACGCCGTTGAAGTCGGTGACCACGTCGCCGTCGAGGTTCCGCTCGTCGAAGAAGAGCTGGTAGCGCAGACCCGAGCAGCCACCAGGCTGGACGGCGATGCGCAGCTGGAGGTCGTCGCGACCCTCCTGCTCGAGGAGGCTCTTCACCTTGGCGGCGGCGGCGTCGCTGATGTTGATGCCGTCGGTGCGGATCTGCGACTCGGTGGTTTCGACCTGCTCGGTCATCGTGCGGCTCCCAAAAAGCTGGACAGAAGATCTGCTGGGTTCAATGGTCGCACATCCGGGCTTATTCCCAAGATCCGACCGAGTATCGGGCGCCTCACCGCGACCAGGTCCGAGCCGTGCGCTCAGCGAGCCTGGCCAGGCTGCCTGCGGGGTCCGCGAACGACGCCTCCTCCCCCACCAGATCCACCATCGAGTAGGCGCTCTCGATACCCACCGCCCTCATCTCACGCGACCCGATCAGCACCTGCCCGGCCAACGCGATGCACGGCTGGAGCGCCTCGGCAGCGACCGCAGCGACGCCGTAGGGCACCTTCCCGGATCGCGAGGAGAAGTCGAACGCCCCCTCGCCGGTGATCACAAGATCCACCCGCCGCGCCTTTTCGGTCAGACCGACCGCATCCGCGACCAGTGCGATCCCGGGCTCTCGTCGCGCGCCGAGGAGGAGCAGGGCGAAGCCGAGCCCTCCAGCGGCGCCCGCGCCCTTGCTCAAGGCGGTCTTCTTGTCCGTGGCCGATGCCAGCCGCTCCAGGGCGGCGTCGACCGCCTGCTTGCGGTCCTCGGCGACGCCCTTCTGCGGGCCGTAGACGTTGGTCGCGCCGATCAGGCCGAGGAGCGGGTTGTCCACGTCGGTGGCCGCGATCAGATCCACGCCGGCCACGGCTGCCCGCGCCGGCTCGAGGTCGACGCTCCCCAGTGTCGCGAGTGCCTCCGGTCCGCGGTCCAGGGATCCGCTCGGGAATGCAGTGGCACCCAGCGACGCGAGGAGTCCGGAGCCGCCGTCGTTGGTGGCCGACCCGCCGAGCCCGATCACCACGCGTCGTACACCGGCGTCGACCGCGGCCAGCACCAGCTCGCCGACCCCTCGTGTCGTGGCGCGCTCGGGATCCCGCTCGGCCTCCGAGGTCAGGTGCAGTCCGCACGCCTGCGCGCTCTCGACGTACGCCGTGTCACCGACGACGAGGACGGTCGCGGGCAACCGCTCGCCGTACGGTCCGCTGACCTCGACCGCGAGCAGGTCTCCGCCCAGGGAGGCGTGCAGCACGTCGCAGAAGCCGGGGCCGCCGTCCGCCATCGGCGCCAGCTCCAGCTCGTCGTCCGGTGCGCGCCGGCGCCAGCCTTCCGCGATCGCCTCGGCGGCCTGGACCGCGGTCAGGGTGCCGGCGAACTTGTCGGGGGCGATGAGGACGCGCATGCGGACATCCTGCCCGGCCGCCCACACGCGCTGGGAGTGGGTAGGTTGGCGCCGTGGCAGCCGACTTCTACATCCGTCCGATGCGCCCCGAGGACGTCGACGAGGTCGAGCGGATCACCGCCGAGGCCTTCTACGACCTCGACCTGCGCACCGCGGCCGAGAACCTGCCGGCGCCGACTCCGCGATCGGACGCCAAGGCGGCCATCTGGCGGCTCCGGATGCAGCACATGCTGACGCACGACCCGGAGGGCTGCTGGGTCGCCGAGGACGCCGCCCGGCTGATCGGGGTGTCCGCGGGGCTCAAGCGGGACCTCACGTGGATCCTGGCGACGTTCGCGGTCCGTCCGACGCTTCAGGGCCGGGGAGTGGGCCGCCCCCTCCTCGAGGCGGCGTTGAAGTACGGCGACGGCTGCCTGCGCGGCATGCTCGCCGCCTCGCCAGACCCGCTGGCGGCTCGGCGTTACCGGCAGGCCGGTTTCACCTTGCACCCGTGGATGTTCCTCACCGGCACGGTCAGCAGGTCGCTGCTGCCGGTGGTCGAGCGGGTCCGCGAGGGCAGCACCGGCGACATCGACCTGATGAACTCGGTCGACCGGCAGGTGCGCGACGCGGCGCACGGGGTCGACCACGAGATCCTCACCGGGATGTACCGGCTCGTGGTGGTCGACCGGTCCACGGGGTCCGGCTACGCCTACGTCAACCCTGGCGGCGGCCCCTACCTGCTCGCGGCCACGAACCGTCGTACCGCAACCGAGCTGCTGTGGGAGACCCTCGCAGCGTCCTCGCCCGAGGAGCCCTGCGACATCGCGCACATCAGCGCGCAGAACGAGTGGGCCGTCGACGTCGGTATGGCGGCGCGGATGGCGCTGCACACCAGCGGCTACCTCGCGCTTCGCCACATGAAGCCGCCGATGCCGTACCTCCCGAGCGGCCACTTCCTCTAGGCGGTCTCGCCCCCGGAGCCACTCGCTCGCGACCTTGTTCGCGTGTGAAAGTCTTGACTCGTGACGACGACTGACCTGCCCCTGCTCGTGCTCGGCCGCGGGACCGACCCCGACTCCGAGCGTGGTGTCGACTGCCCCGGCGGCCTGCCCCCGGCCTCGGACCCCGACCTGGTCGCCCGCGCCAAGGCGGCCAAGGAGGCGCTCGGCGATCGCGTCTTCGTGCTGGGCCACCACTACCAGCGTGACGAGGTGATCCAGTTCGCCGACGTCACCGGGGACTCCTTCAAGCTCGCACGCGAGGCGGCCGCGCGCCCGGAGGCGGAGTACATCGTCTTCTGCGGTGTGCACTTCATGGCGGAGTCCGCGGACATCCTCACCTCCGCCGACCAGAAGGTGATCCTCCCGGACCTGGCGGCGGGGTGCTCCATGGCCGACATGGCGCGGCTGGCGCAGGTCGAGGACGCCTGGGACGCGATGACCGATGCGGGGATCGCCGGGTCCGTCGTACCGATCACCTACATGAACTCCTCGGCCGACATCAAGGCGTTCTGCGGCCGCAACGGTGGCGCCGTGTGCACCTCCTCCAACGCCGAGGTGGCCCTCGAGTGGGCCTACGAGCAGCACGGCGAGGACACCAAGGTGCTGTTCCTGCCTGACCAGCACCTGGGGCGCAACACCGCAGTTCTGCAGCTCGGGCTGTCGCTGGCGGACTGCGTGGTCTGGGACCCCCACCAGCCCAACGGCGGCCTGACCGTGCAGCAGATGCGCGACGCGAAGATGATCCTGTGGAAGGGCCACTGCTCGGTGCACGGCCGGTTCTCCGCCGAGGTCGTGGACGAGCTGCGCGAGAAGATCCCGGACGTCAACATCCTGGTGCATCCCGAGTGCAAGCACGAGGTGGTCACTCGCGCCGACCTGGTCGGCTCCACCGAGTTCATCATCAAGACCATCGAGGCAGCCGCTCCAGGCACCTCTTGGGCGATCGGCACCGAGCTCAACCTCGTGCAGCGGTTGGCCAACGAGCACCCGGACAAGAACATCGTGTTCCTGGACAAGACCGTCTGCTACTGCTCGACGATGAACCGGATCGACCTGCCGCACTTCGTCTGGGCGATGGAGAACCTCGTCGCCGGCAACCTCGTCAACGTGATCGAGGTGGACGAGCAGACCGAGCGCGAGGCCAAGGTCGCGCTGCAGCGGATGCTCGACCTGCCCGGGAAGACCGCCAAGGACTGACCTTCTCCCCAGCGTCATACGTTCTGACGCCTATAGGCCCTACAACGTATGACGTTGGCTAGAGGCCGGGGGCGCCCCAGACCGGCATCCAGCGGTTGAGCTGTGGCTCGACAGGCAGGTCGTTCTTGATCAGGTCCCGGATCTGGACCTCGAGGACGTTGTCGCGTCGCTGCGCGTCGACCGGGGCGAACGGGTAGAACGTGCCCTGCTTGTAGAGGTAGACCAGGCCGAGCCGTCGACCCGACGGGTCGGTGAAGCCGACCAGCGAGCACAGCAGCCCAGGACCGAATCCTTGCGCCTCGAGGGTGGTGTTGACCGCGTGCAGGTCGGTGACCAGCGCGGCCATGTCCGTCGGGTCCTGACGCGTGACCAGCCAGGTGAAGCCGTACTGGTCGACGCTCTTCTCCACGTCGGGACCCTCGTCGGCATTCAGCAGCTCGACCACGTCGGTCTGGGTCTGCGCGAACGCCGCCCCCTCTGCCTGCCGGTAGCAGACCGAGCCGTTGCCGGTCGGGGCGAAGCCCGCCGCCGTCTGCAGCGTGATGGCCGCGCTCGGCAGCGCGAAGAGGGCGTCGAGGTTGGCCTTGACGGGCTTGCGACGGCCCATCAACGAGTCCCAGAAGCTCACCCGGCAAACCTCACTGACCGATGCCGGGGCTCGGGAAGCCGCCGTCCATCGGGCGGCCGAGCTCGGCGGAGACCTTGGCCAGCTGCTCGATCCGCTGCTCCAGCGACGGGTGTGTCGACGAGAGGGTCTTCAGGTTGGCGCCGCTGATGGCCGGCGTGATGAAGAAGGCGTTCATGCTCTGTGATGCGCGCAGGTCCTTGTTGGGGATCGCGGCGATGTCGCCGGTGAGCTTGGTCAACGCTGAGGCGAGCGCGGACGGCTTCTGTGTCAGGTAGGCGCCGGCGCGGTCCGCGGACAGCTCGCGGTAGCGCGAGAGCAGCCGGGTGAGGAAGAAGCTGATGGCGTAGACGACCAGGCTGACGACCAGGGCGATCAGCCAGAAGGGTGCGCCCCCGTTGTTGTTCCGTCGACCACCGAAGAACGCGCCGAAGCGCGCCCCGTGCATGAGCATGCCGGCGATGATGCCCGCGGAGGCCGCCATGGTCATCACCAGCACGTCGCGGTGCGCCACGTGGGACAGCTCGTGGGCGAGCACGCCCTCGAGCTCCTCGGCGGTGAGCCGGTCCAGGATGCCGGTGGTCACGCACACGGCTGCGCGCTCCGGCGAGCGCCCGGTGGCGAAGGCGTTGGGCAGGTCGGTGTAGGCGATCGCCACCCGCGGCTTGGGCATGTCGGCGAGCGCGCAGAGCCGGTCGATCATGCCGTGCAGCTCAGGCGCCTCGTCCGGCGTCACGATGCGGGCCCGCATGGCCTTGAGCGCCATGGTGTCGGAGTTGTACCACTGGAACCACGCGATACCGAGTCCGGCGATGCCGATGATCGGGACCAGGCCGCCGTACCCGGACTGGGCCGCTGCGCCCATCAGAATCACGATGAGCGCGACGAAGAGCAGACCGAGAAGGAACATGACGAGAGTCATCCGGGCGGTCAGCCCGGTGTCCTTGATGAAGCGCGAGTGTGCCATCAGCCCGGGATCAGCCCATCCTCGTTGAGCAGCTCCCGCACCTCCTCCAAGGTCGCGTCTGCCGGGGGCAGGATCAGGTCGGAGTCCTCGAGGGAGTCGTCGGGAAGGACCGTGCCGTGCTTGCGGACGCCGTTCAGCAGCGCCGCGAGCGTGTTGGAGAAGGTGACCTCGTCACCGTTCTCCACGGCGGCCTCCACCTCGTCGTCGAGCTTGTTCAGCGTCTCGATGTCCTCCTCGGAGACATCCCACTGGCCCTCGCCGAGAATCCGCACGATCATGCCTGTCCCTCCTCCTTCTGCCGCTCGGCCTGCATCTCGGCCTGCGGCGTGGAGTCGCCCGCCTCCAGCGCCTCCTGGCCGCTGCTGCCGGCCTTGAGGGCGGCCAGCTCGGCCTCGACGTCGGACTGCGAGGACATGGCGTCCAGCTCGCGAGTGATGTCATCACTGCCGCCGACCGCGCTCACGTCATCGAGTGCGCCGGAGGCGATCAGCTCGTCGATGGCACCGGCCCGGGCCTGCATCTGCGCCGTCTTGTCCTCAGCGCGCTGGACGGCCAGACCCACGTCACCCATCTCCTCCGAGATACCGGAGAAGGCCTCGTTGATCCTGGTCTGTGCCTGCGCCGCGGTGTAGGTCGCCTTGATGGTCTCCTTGCGGGTGCGGAAGGCCTCGACCTTCGCCTGCAGACGCTGCGAGGCGAGGGTGAGCTTCTCCTCCTCGCCCTGGAGCTGGGCCTGCTGCTGCTTGAGCTCGCTGATCTGGCCGTGCAGCCCCGACTTGCGGGTCAGCGCTTCGCGGGCGAGATCCTCACGGCCCACAGACAGCGCCTTCTGCGCCTGGTCGTGCAGCTTCTGCGACTGCTGCTCGAGCTGGTTGACCTGGAGCTCGACCCGCTTCCGGCTGGTGGCCACGTCCGCCACACCCCGTCGTACCTTCGACAAGAGCTCGATCTGGCGCTGGTAGCTGTAGTCGAGCGTCTCCCGAGGGTCCTCGGCACGGTCAAGCGCCTTGTTGGCCTTGGATCGGAAGATCAGGCTGATGCGCTTCATGAGGCTCATGGGGTGCGGGCCCCTTTCTGGGTCGCGGCTGGTGTAGTCATATCCACCCTACGGTGCAACGTGCCGGCCGGGTAGCGAGTTCCCGCGGGTAGTCTGGGGGCACAATCAGCCCGCTCGACCAGTCAAAGGCCTGCCTTGTTCCGTCGTACCAAGCCCCAGGACAACACCACCTCCGAAACCCACGTCACCAAGGAGGGCGGCAAGGGTCGTCCGACCCCGACTCGCCGCGAGGCCGAGGCCGCTGCGAAGGCCCGGGCGAAGGCGCCCAAGAGCCGCAAAGAGGCGGCCAAGCTGCTGCGTCAGCGCCGCGCCGAGCAGAACGCCCGGGTGCGCGAGGGCATGAAGACCGGTGACGAGCGCTTCCTGCCTGCTCGGGACCAGGGCCCTGTCCGCAGCTTCATCCGCGACCGCGTGGACGCCCGCCTGTCGATGGCGGAGTTCCTGCTGCCCTTGCTGCTGCTGATCATGCTGCTTCAGTACTCCGGCAACGCATCCATGCAGAGCTTCAGCAACGGTCTGTGGAGCGCGACGATCCTGCTGGTCACCCTCGACACCGTCCTGCTCACGATCAAGCTGAAGCGCGACCTCAAGAAGCGCTTCCCGGACGAGACCCACAAGGGCGCGGTCTTCTACGCGATCCTGCGCTCGCTGCAGCTGCGCTTCCTGCGCCTGCCCAAGCCCAAGGTCAAGCTCGGCCAGAAGCTGCCCGAGCGCTACTGATCCTGGCGCCAGGCGTCGTCGGTGAGGTGGTCCTCGATCCGTTCGACCTTGGCGCTCAGCTGACCGGTGTGGCCGGGGCGAATGTCGGCCTTGAGCACCAGCCCTACCCTGGGTGAGCTCGCAGCGACTACGTCGACGGCCCGCTTGACCACGGCCATCACCTCGTCCCACTCCCCCTCGATATTGGTGAACATCGCATTGGTCTCGCAGGGCAGCCCGGACTCGCGGACCACGCGGACCGCCTCGGCGACGGCCTGGCTTACACCGCCGGACTCGTCGGTGACAGCGGGACTGATGCTGAAGGCAACGAGCACGAGCACTCCTCTTTGATCAGCTGAAGAGCGCGATCACGGCCGCCACGCCCCGGTCAGTCGTACCACGCGGTTCCCTGGTGACGCGCAACCCCGCGAGTTCGCAGGCACCTGCACTGGACCGGGACGGCAGGTCACTGACTGCTGCCGAAGTCCACGTGAGTGGACTCGTCGACCACTATGACCTCGTCACCCAGTGACCACTCGGCGACGCGGGCCACGTGATCGGCAGGTACGGCGACGCCGCGGTCTCCCTCAGCCGGAATGGCGTAGGTGCCGTGCGCGTCTCGCGGCAGCACGACCTGGATGCCCCGGGCCACCGCCCCCCGCGCGGTCGCGGCCACGCACATCTCGGACTGCAGGCCGCAGAGCACGATTGCTCGAACGCCGTGGTGATCCAGGATCGCTGCCAGGTCGGTACCGATGAACCCGTCGTCCTCCTGCTTTCGCAGAACCTGCTCAGTCCGCTCCGGCTCCATCATCAGGGACCAACCAGGAGCCCCAGGCTCATCGGTCGCGCCAGGCCGGCCGTCGTTCTGCAGATGGACTACGAGCGAACCGGCCGCCCGGGCAGCCGACAGGAGCCGGTGCGCGCTCTGGATCAGCCCGGACGCCTGGGGAATCGCGCTCGTTCCGGTGAGGAACCCAAGCTGCATGTCGACCAGAACCAGCGCCGTG
>JBFIWG010000136.1:0-8512 GCA_041606495.1 Nocardioidaceae bacterium | reverse complement strand
GGAACGAAGACGGACGAGGACGGACAAAGACGATCTAGGACGATCTAAGACGACCTAAGACAAAGGTGTACCGGCGCTAATCCGGGGGCAGCGGGCCGCGCGATTGCAGCACGCGCTCGACGACTCGCTCGGCATGCGCCGGGATACCCACGATTTGGAATGTGAGGTTGGCGCTCCTGGCCTCCTCGAAGACGGCCTTCAGCGCCAATGCGCCAGTGTAATCGACACGACCGAGGCGCTTGAGGTCGATGACGAGGTGTTTGGCTTCGGGGTGCACAGCGAGTTGATTGATGAGCGCCTTGTCCAAGCCTGGCGCGGATCCGAAAAAGAGCACCCCACTCGGCTCGAGCACGCGATGCAGTCCCACCGGGTCACCAGTGGTCGACGGGGCGGGCGAGTTGAGGGCCGTCACGGGCGTTCCTTCCAGTGTTTCGCATCCGTAAAGGAAATCTTACGGCGTGTAAGTGGACTGACCGGAGATTCTTTGCGTACTCTGGCATGAGAGTCAGGCGCCACACAAACGAACGCGCCCAGTACACACGTTTCGACCACAGTCGGCCATCCACCGGCGTGGGGAATCAGCTTCGAGGAGCAACAATGAGCATCGCGACCGCTACCGGTCTCGACACCGGCCAGCCGTACCCGTACCGACAGGTCGAGCTGGTCGAGCCGGACTGGACGAGGTTCCCCGGCTGGAAGGACGTCACCGCCGACGATTGGGCCTCCGTGCAGTGGCAGCGCGCGCACTGCGTCAAGAACATGCGTCAGCTTCGCGCCCTCTTGGGCGACCTGGTGGACGAGCGGTTCTACGCCGACCTCGAGCGGGACCAGCGCGAGCGGGCCACCATGTCCATGCTGGTGCCCCCGCAGATGATGAACACCATGGCGCCGCGCGAGACGCCGGCCGGTCCGGGGTCGCTGACCGAGGCGTTCTACGCCGACCCGGTGCGCCGTTACATGCTGCCGGCGTTCTCGGACCGACGTACCGACTGGCCCTCGCACCCGCACGCCACCCGCGACTCCCTGCACGAGCACGACATGTGGGTGGCCGAGGGGCTGACCCACCGCTACCCCACCAAGGTGCTCGCCGAGCTGCTGCCGACGTGTCCGCAGTACTGCGGCCACTGCACCCGCATGGACCTCGTCGGCAACTCGACGCCGGTCATCGACAAGCTCAAGTTCGAGCTGAAGCCGGTCGACCGGCTCGGCGCGATGATGGACTACCTCCGCAACACCCCCACGGTCCGGGACGTGGTCGTCTCCGGTGGGGACGTGGCGAACATGCCGTGGCCGCGGCTGGAGGACTTCCTCACCCGGCTGCTGGAGATCGAGAACATCCGCGACATCCGGCTCGCCACCAAGGCCCTGATGGGTCTCCCCCAGCACTGGCTGCAGGACGAGGTCCGGGCCGGCATGGAGCGAGTTGCCACGACCGCGCGTCAGCGTGGGGTCTCCATCGCGATCCACACCCACGTCAACCACGCCAACTCGGTGACGCCGATGGTGGCGAAGGCAGCCAAGGCGATGCTGGAGACGGGCATTCGCGACGTCCGCAACCAGGGCGTGCTCCTCGACGGCGTGAACGCCGACCCGCACACGCTGCTCGACCTGTGCTTCTCGCTGCTCGACGGCGCGCAGATCATGCCCTACTACTTCTACATGTGCGACATGATCCCGTTCAGCGAGCACTGGCGGGTCTCGGTCGCAGACGCGCAGCGGCTCCAGCACCACATCATGGGTTACCTGCCCGGGTTCGCCACCCCGCGGATCGTGTGCGACGTGCCGTTCGTCGGCAAGCGGTGGGTGCACCAGCTCGCGGAGTACGACCGCGAGAAGGGCATCTCGTACTGGACCAAGAACTATCGCACCTCCATCGAGGCGAACGACCCCGAGGCGCTGACCCGCACCTACGAGTACTACGACCCGATCCACACCCTGCCCGAGTCCGGCCAGGCCTGGTGGCGCGAGCACGCCGGCGACTCCCTGGCCGAGGCCGAGAAGCGTGCTGCCGCCTCGCGTGAGGCGGCCGAGGCGCAGAAGCTGATCCCGGTCAGCTGACCCTAGCGTCATACGCCCCGCGCGCTATAGGCGCCGGGGCGCATGACGTTGTGGGGGGCTGGCTAGGGGCCGCTGCGGGCGGTACGGCGTTGCTAGCGTTCGCTCGGTGTGGCTCGCGTGCCGGGTGGCATGTTGTTGCCCGCCGGGTCGGGCGTGCCGTAACGGGTCAGCGCGACCTGTTGCGGTCGTCGTTCCGGCTCGGGGTGTGCCGCAACAGGTCAGACTGACCCGATGCGTGGACCCGGGGGACGCGCACTCTCAAGGCGGTACGACGAGCAGGGACCGTCGTACTCACAGGTCGGTCAGCGTGTCGACCAGCCGGGTCACGGACCCGCCCAGGCCCCAGCGCTCGCTGAGCTCGACGAGCGCATCCGGGTTCGCGGGCGTACGCGGCAGGGTCAGGTCAGGCTTGCCCAGATCCAGGTCGCGCGCCACAGCAACGACGGTCGGCGCCACCGCAAGGTAGTCGGCGGCGTCCTTGATCTTGCGGCGTGGTCCGGGCGCGAGGTCTGCCTCGGGGTCCTTCGCGGCGGCGAGGATCCCGTCCAGGTCCCCGAACCGGCCAAGCAAGGTCGCGGCCGTCTTGTCACCGACGCCAGGCACCCCCGGAAGGCCGTCCGAGGCGTCGCCGCGCAGGGCGGCGAAGTCGGCGTACTGACGCCCGTCGATGGCGTACTTCTCCTGGATCACGGCGTTGGTGACCCGCTCGTGCTTGCCGACACCGCGGGCGATGTAGAGCACCCGGACCTCGGCGTCGTCGTCGACGAGCTGGAAGAGGTCACGGTCTCCGGTCACCACATCGACGGGCATTCCGGCGTTGGTCGCGAGCGTGCCGATGACGTCGTCGGCCTCGTAGCCGTCAGCGCCCACCACGGCGATCCCGAATGCCTCGAGCACGTCGAGAATCACCGGTATCTGCGTTTCCAGAGGATCGGGCACCACCTCGATGTCGGTGCCACCGGGCACGGGCCGCTCGACGCGGTGGGCCTTGTAGGTCGGAAGCAGGTCGACCCGCCACTGCGGCCGCCAGTCGTTGTCCCAGCAACAGGCCAGGTGAGTGGGCTGGTACTCCCCCACCAGCCGGCTGATGAAGTCCAGCAGGCCGCGCACGGCGTTGACGGGCGTCCCGTCCGGCGCCTTCACGGAGTCAGGCACACCGAAGAAGGCCCGGAAGTACATGCTGGCCGTGTCGAGGAGAAGGAGCCGTTCCACCCGTTGCGTCATGCGCCCGAGGCTAGCGGTCGGTCCCGCGGTGTTCAGCCACGGGCGTCACCGGCAACCGGTCGCCTCGCGCAGGTCCGCGAGAACTGGCCGGCCGAACATCCAGTTGCGCATCTCGTCGACGATCGCGCACCGCTGCCGCTGATCGAGTCGGGCGTCGGCGTTCAGATCGGCCGCCACCGCGTCGAGGCCGTCGATGCCGTGCTCGGCCTCGATCCCGCCGTCACCTTCGGCATCGAGGCGCAGGAACGAGCCGTCCCGGTACGCCGGCCAGGCCGGGCCGTTCGCGCAAGAAGGGCGGCCGTCACGGGCGAAGGACGCCCAGTACTGCCCCATGGCGCGGCTCAGCCGCTCGCGGTCCGCCCGCGTGCGCTTACCGAAGAGCAGACGGTCAGCGTCGCCAAGATGTTCGAAGCGGTTGAACACAAAGGGGATCTCGAACCCATGCGCCGCCCCCAGTCCGGTGTGGAGGTCCATCGAGAAAAGCCTGCCTCCGTCGTCCCAGTCGAACCGGTACGCGAACACCTCGTCATGGCCGGCACGCGCCATGGCCGCGCACGGTTGGTCGACGGAGCGGATGCGCCAGACCCGGCTGACGTAGTGCGCCATCGCATCGTAGAAGGTCTGGTCACGCGGCACGACCTGGAACCCCAGCTTCTTGCGGGTCAGGCTGTCGTCGGCGAAGTAGAACAGCTTCATCTCGTCCCGGTTGGTGCCGGTGATGATCGGGACCGCGTTGAAGGTCTCAGTCGAGGCGAACGCCTCGCGCAGCGGTGTCGACGGCAGGACGATGCCGTCCTGGATGACGCGAGGAACGTCGAGGAACCAGCCCCCACTCGCAGAACAGGCCGCGTAGATCTCCCCAGCAGTGGCGGCGCGCAGATCCTCAGCGCTGCGGGCACCGAGCCTCGCCGCAATGTCCGCCGACGTGTTGTCGAGCGCGCCCACAAGCCCCTCAGACGCAGCCGCCGAGACACTGTCGAAGCTGCCCGACTCGACGATCGCTCGATGGAACAGGCCCGTTGCCAGAGGTGATGCCAGCAACGTCACGACATTGTGGCCGCCGGAGCTCTCCCCGAAGATCGTCACGCACCCCGGGTCACCTCCGAACGCGGTGATGTTCTCGGCAATCCATCGCAGCGACGCGATGAGGTCGAGCGTTGCGAAGCACGCGGCCGCGTCCGCCGGGTCCTCGGCGCCCTTTCGCAGGGCCGGGTGGGAGAACCAGCCGAGCGGGCCGAGCCGATACTGCACGACGACGACGATCACGTCCTCGTTCACGGCCAGGCGCGACCCGTCGTACCGCCACGCCCCGCCCCAGACGTTCCCCCCGCCGTGGATCCAGACCATGACCGGCAGCGTCTTGCCCTGCTGAGCATCGCCCGGCGCGTAGATGTCGAGTGCCAGGCACTCCTCAGAGCCGACCACCAGGCCCGGCTTCAGCCCCTCGGACCTGTCTCCGCGGTTGGTCAGCTGGGCGCACCGCTCAGCGGACTCCAACGCTGGGCGCCTGCCCTGCCACGCCGGCGCAGGCCGCGGTGGACGCCAGCGGTTGTCCCCCGCGGTTGATGCGGCGAACGGCACACCCCTCCACACGTGCGCGCCGTTGGCGGCAGTCAGGCCGATCAGCTCGCCCTGACCGATGGTGCGCAGCGTGTCCGTCGCCGGCTGCGGAGTACCCCTGGCCTTGCGTCTCGTGAGCCGGGAGAGCTCTACCGCCATGAAGTCGTTCCCTCCTCCCCACAGAGCCTTCGCTACAGCAGAACCGATCGACCCGAGCCGCGCACAGGGACGAAAGTCATCCCCCGTGCCGGACAGATCGAGTCGAAGGTCGCTGACGGCCGGGTCCATCGTCACTGCATCGGCCCGGGTCGGCGACCTAGCGTCGGGAGTGGAAAGGGAGGTACGCCATGACCCACGATCAACTTCCCCTCGAGAACGACCTCCGGCAGAAGGCGATCACCCGTCTGAAGAAGCGTCGGGACTTCCACGCCCATCTGCTCGTCTACGCCCTGGTCAACGCGTTCCTGGTCCTGATCTGGGCGTTCGCGACTCCCGACGTCTTCTTCTGGCCGATCTTCGCGATCGTCGGGTGGGGCATCGGCGTAGTGATGAACGCCTGGGACGTGTACTTCGCCTCGGAGATCGACGAGGCCAGCATTCAGCGCGAGATCGAACATCTCCAGCAGAGGCACTGAGGCCGATAGTGTTTGCTGCGTGGAAGACCTTGATCAGCACATCCTCACGCTCCTGGCCAGCGACGGCCGGATGTCCTACACCGACCTCGGCAAGGCCACGGGTCTGTCCACCTCCGCGGTGCACCAACGCGTCAAGCGGCTGGAGACCCGCGGGCTGATCAAGGGGTACGGCGCCACGATCGACTACGACCAGGTCGGCCTACCACTCACGTCGTTCATCTCGATCCGGCCGATCGACCCGTCCCAGCCCGACGACTACCCCGACCGGCTGAGCGGCATCAAGGAGATCGAGAGCTGCTGGTCGGTGGCCGGTGACGAGTCCTACATCCTCAAGACCCGGGTGGCCACGCCCGCCGACCTCGAGGTGCTGCTGGCCAGGATCCGCGCCGCGGCCAACGTGGCGACCCGCACGACGATCGTGCTCTCAACCCCCTACGAGAACCGCCCGGTGAGCTGACCCGAGCACCAACCGGTCGCACCCGAGCAACGAGGAGAGCGTATGGATGAATCAGCCCTGGCCCTGGCGCGCTTCCTGCGCACTTCCACGGTCCATGTCATGAACGAGATCGCGTCCGCTGTCTTGTGGTCGGCGGGGGCGATGTTCGCTGCTGTCGTCGGGATCTGGATCCTCTCCGAGGACTTTCCCGGACGGCTTCTGGCCTTCAACGCCGCCCTGGTCGCCGGCGGCGCCTACCTGCGCTGAGGGCCGACAAGGTCCCTCTACCGGACCCGTGGGCCCGGTCCAGCGCCACGGCGCTGGAAGACCGCAGGGCAGAGTGACTCAGACGCCCACCATGCGCGGGTCCAGGGCCGCGCTGCCCGACTCGGGCGCGACCGACTCGCGGATCCGCCGAGAGATCGCGTCCGCGTAGGCGAGCGTCTGCCCGACGGGCGCGACACGCGAGGCAAGGCGGTCGTGAATCCGTACATCGGTGATCCTGCCGAGGTTGCTGTGCACAGTCACCAGGGCCGAGCTGGCGGCTCCTCGGATGCCCTCTACGGCGGCGACCACCTCGATCCGGCTCTTCGGCCGGGCGATGACGGTCAAGGTGTCGGCCACCTCCAACAAGGCCTGGCAGATCTCCCCCAGCGTCGCTGTCGCCTCGAGCGCCCCTGTCAGCGAGCTCATCAATGTCCGTGCCCGGGCCGAGGGGTCCGAGTCCTTGCCACGCAGCGCGTCCGCGGTTCGCAGACACTGCACGAAGTCACCCTCGAGCCGCTGCGCGAAGTCAGCGAGCACCTCGAGCTGGTGGCCGGCCACCCGCACCCGGTCGTACGGCGCGCGCGGCAGACCGGCTCGCTCATCCGCCACCACCATCAGCAGCTCCGCCGCAGCGAGGACCTGCCCGAATGGCGCCAGCGCCTGGCCGGGACCGGTGCCACGAAGCACGAACTGGTCGATCCACGAAGGCTGCGCGCGATGCTGGTACAACCTGTCCTCCACGATCACTTTCGGGGCAGCCCAGAAACCCCGTAAATGCGTGGGATGCCCGAGATGAGGTTACGCCACCTCAGTCCGACACCGACGAGTAGGCCACCACTCCCCTGCGGAGGCAGCCAGCGGTGCGCTTGGCGGTCGTGCGCAGGTCGGTGTCCCCTGCCGCGTCGGCCACCTGGTCCGCGACGTCGAGCAGCTGCTTCATCCAGCGCACGAAGTCGCCGGCAGCCAGATCGGTTTCGTTGAGCACCTCGTCGAGGCTGCCTCCCTCCGCCCAGCGGTAGGCCGCCCAGGCGAAGCCGAGGTCGGGCTCGCGCAGGAAGTCGAGGTGGTTCTCCCGCTCCAGACCGTCGAGGTCGGCCCACAGCGACACCATGTCCGCCAGGGTCTGCTTCACCCGCCCGCCCGGCAGTCTCGGCGCCGCTGCGTCATCGGCTCGTCTGGCCTCGAACACCAGGGCGGAGAGGGCCGCCGCCAGCTCGCTCGGCGAGAGCTCGTCCCAGAGCCCCTGGCGAAGCGACTCGGCCGCGACCAGGTCCATGTCGGTGTAGATGCGCTGCAGTCGCTCGCCGCTGGCGGTGACCTTGTCGTTCTCGAGGTAGCCCAGCGTGGTCAGCACGTCGCAGACCCGGTCGAACTGGCGAGCGATCGTATTGGTTCGCTGCTCGATCCGTCGCTTCAGCGTCCGGGCGTCCCGGTCGAGCTTGTGGTAGCGCTCGGCCCACCGGGCGTGGTCCTCACGGTCCGAGCAGCCGTGGCACGGATGCGCCCGGAGCTCCGAGCGCAGCCGGCTGATCTCCTGCTCGCCGTGCTCGGTCTCCGCGCCCTGACGCCCACGCCCGCCACGAGACGGCCCGCCTCGTCCGCCACGGCCAGGGGGCGGCGGCGTGAAGCCCTGGGTCTTCGCGCGAAGGCTCGAGGCGAGGTCGCGGCGGGACTGCGGGTTGCGGCCGTTGAAGTTCCGCGGGATCCGCATCCGGGTGAACGCGGTGACCGGCACCGGGAAGTCCACCATCGACAGCCTGCGGGCATTCCGGTCTGCTGTCAGGACGTAGGGCCGGGGACCCTCGCGCTCGGAGGACATGCCCGGGTCGATGACCACGGCCATGCCGGCGTACCTGCCCGCGGGCACCTCGATCACGTCACCGGGCTTGAGCGACTCCAGCGAGGCCACGATCTCGTCGCGGCGGTCGGCCTTGCGGGCCTTGGCCAGGTTGTTCTCCAGGTCGCTCAGCTTCCGCCGCAGCCGGGAGTACTCCATGAAGTCGCCGAGGTGACACTGCGCAGCCTCGGCGTACCCGGCCAGCGCGTCCTCGCTCTTGCGGAGCTGCCGCGCGAGCCCCACCACGGCCTTGTCCGCCTGGAACTGGGCGAACGACGACTCGAGCAGCTCACGGGCGGTCTCCCGGCCGAACTGACGAACCAGGTTGACCGCCATGTTGTACGACGGGCGGAAGGATGAGCGCAGCGGATAGGTCCGCGTCGACGCCAGACCGGCCACCGACTTCGGGTCGATCCCCTGCTGCCAGAGCACGACGCCGTGGCCCTCGACATCGATGCCTCTTCGTCCGGCGCGTCCGGTGAGCTGGGTGTACTC
>JBFIWG010000135.1:0-8605 GCA_041606495.1 Nocardioidaceae bacterium | reverse complement strand
GACCGCGTCGACGCCCTGAAGAAGGCCGCCGGCGCCTGACCCTCCCCGTTCAGCCGGGGGTTCTGCCGCGTTGAGCCGGGGGTTCTGCCGCGTTGAGCCGGGGGTTCTGCCGCGTTGAGCCGGGGGTTCTGCCCGTTGAACGTCCGTCTGTCGAGCGGCCCGGACCCCGTGACGGATCCGGGCGGCCCGGCAGAAGCCCCGGCTCAACGCGGCAGAACCCCCGGCTCAACGCGGCAGAACCCCCGGCTCAACGGGGAGGGTCAGGCGCCGGCGGCCTTCTTCAGGGCGTCGACGCGGTCGGTGCGCTCCCAGGTGAACTCGGGCAGCTCGCGGCCGAAGTGACCGTACGCCGCGGTCTTGGCGTAGATCGGCCGGAGCAGGTCGAGGTCCCGGATGATCGCGGCCGGACGCAGGTCGAACACCTCGAGCACGGCCTTCTGGATCGCCTCCACCGGAACGGTCTCGGTGCCGAAGCAGTCGACGTAGAAGCCGACCGGCTTGGCCTTGCCGATCGCGTAGGCGACCTGCACCTCGCAGCGCCGGGCCAGGCCTGCGGCAACGACGTTCTTGGCCACCCAGCGCATGGCGTACGCCGCGGACCGGTCCACCTTCGACGGGTCCTTGCCGGAGAACGCGCCGCCGCCGTGACGGGCCATGCCGCCGTAGGTGTCGATGATGATCTTGCGACCGGTGAGGCCGGCGTCGCCCATCGGGCCACCGATCTCGACGCGGCCGGTGGGGTTCACCAGCAGCCGGTAGTCGTCGGAGGGGATGTCGAACTGCTCGAGCACCGCGTCGACGACGTGCTTGCGGATGTCGGGGGTCAGCATCGCGTCGAGGTCGATGTCCTTGGCGTGCTGCGTGGAGACGACGACGGTGTCGACGCGGACCGGGTGGTCGTTCTCGTCGTACTCGATGGTGACCTGCGTCTTGCCGTCAGGCCGCAGGTAGGACAGGGTCCCGTCCTTGCGGACCTCGGAGAGCCGCTGGGCGAGCCGGTGCGCGATCGTGATCGGCAGCGGCATCAGCTCGGGGGTGTCGTCGCAGGCGTAGCCGAACATCAGGCCCTGGTCGCCGGCGCCCTGACGGTCGAGCGGGTCCTCGGAGTTGTCCAGCCGGCCCTCGTAGCCCTCGTCGACACCCTGCGCGATGTCCGCGGACTGGCCGCCGATCGCCACCTGCACGCCGCACGACCAGCCGTCGAAGCCCTTGTTCGAGGAGTCGTAGCCGATCGACAGGATCCGGTCGCGCACCAGCTGCGCGATCGGGGCGTACGTCTCGGTCGTCACCTCACCGGCCACCACCACGAGGCCGGTGGTCACCAGGGTCTCCACCGCGACCCGGCTCTTCGGGTCGTCGGCCAGGAGGGCGTCCAGGATCGTGTCGCTGATCTGGTCAGCGATCTTGTCCGGGTGCCCCTCGGTCACGGACTCCGAGGTGAAAAGGCGTCCTGCCACTGCTAGTCCCCTGTCCGCGTCGTGGACACGACGCTCATCGGTTGGTCTTCGTCTTGAACCATAACGCGAGTCGAAAGGACCCGGTCGGCGGTCTCAGCGAGTGATGCGATCCCGCACCTGGTCCCAGATGACGTGCGCGAGCGCCGACTTCGACCCGCGGGCCACCGGTGTCGCTTCGCCGTCGGCACCGAGCAGCACGGCTTCGTTCTGGTCGCTGCCGAACACCTGCCCACCGCTCACGTCGTTGACCACCAGCAGGTCGCAGCCCTTGCGGGCGAGCTTGGCGCGGGCGTGGTCGAGCACGGTGCCGGTCTCGTCGCCGGTCTCGGCGGCGAAGCCGACGATCACGGAGTTCGGGCGGGCCCGGTCGCGCGAGATCTCCGCCAGGATGTCCGGATTCTGCTGCAGCTCGATCGGCGGCGCCGAGCCGTCCGCGGACTTCTTGATCTTGGTGTCGCTTGCGCTGCTCGGACGGAAGTCGGCGGGTGCAGCGGCCATCACCACCGCGTCTGCCGTCGCGGCCGCGTTGATCACGGCCTCCCGGAGCTGAGCGGTGGTCTCCACGTGGACCACCTTGGCGCCCGCCGGGTCAGGGAGGGAGACGTTCGCGGCGACGAGAGTCACCTCCGCCCCTCGTGCGACCGCAGCACGCGCCAGCGCGTAGCCCTGCCGACCCGAGGAGCGGTTGCCGATGAACCGCACCGGGTCGAGGTACTCCCGGGTGCCGCCGGCGGACACGACCACGCGCAGACCGGCGAGGTCCTCGACCTCGGCGCTGCCGGCCCGGGCCAGCACCTCGGTCGCGGTCGCGAAGATCTCGCTCGGCTCGGGCAGCCGGCCCTTGCCAGTGTCGGCGCCGGTCAGCCTGCCCTCCGCGGGTTCGATCACCAGCACGCCGCGTCGGCGCAGGGTGGCGACGTTCTCCTGGGTGGCCGGGTGCTCCCACATCTCGGTGTGCATCGCCGGGGCGAACACCACGGGGCAACGGGCGGTGAGCAGCGTGTTGGTGAGCAGGTCGTCGGCGAGCCCGTGGGCCGCCTTCGCCATCAGGTCGGCGGTCGCCGGTGCGACGACCACGAGGTCGGCCGTCTGGCCGATGCGGACGTGCGGCACCTCGTGCACCTGGGACCACACGTCGGTCGCGACGGGCTTGCCGGACAGGGCCGCCCAAGTGGGCGCGCCGACGAACTCGAGCGCAGCCGCCGTGGGTACGACGGTCACGTCGTGTCCGGACTCCGTGAACTGCCGCAGCAGCTCACAGGCCTTGTACGCAGCAATGCCGCCGCTCACGCCTAGGACGACGCGAGGGCGGCTGACCGCGGACATGTTCAGGCCTCGGGGCTCTCGGCCTCGGGGTCGATGTCCTCACAGGTGAGCAGGTCCGCGTTGATCTCGCGGAGCGCGATCGAGAGCGGCTTCTCCTGGACGTGGGTGTCCACGAGCGGGCCGACGTACTCGAGCAGGCCCTCGCCGAGCTGCGAGTAGTACGCGTTGATCTGACGAGCGCGCTTGGCGCTGTAGAGCACCAGCTTGTACTTCGAGTCGGTCTTCGTCAGGAGTTCGTCAATGGGAGGGTTGGTGATCCCCTCGGCAACGGGCATGGAGCCAGACACGCGGTTACGCCTCACAGGGTGTGGTGGGTCAGAAACGTGGATTCTTCATCAAGGCTACCAACTCTTCACTGGCAGCGTGAACTTCGGTGTTCACCACCGTCACGTCGAACTCCGCCTCGGCCGCCATCTCCTCCTTGGCCGTCTCCAGCCGCCGAGTGCGCTCTTCCTCGGTCTCGGTGCCGCGGCCCACCAGTCGGCGGACCAGCTCGTCCCACGATGGGGGCGCAAGGAAGACGAACAAGGCGTCCGGCATGGACTCGCGCACCTGGCGGGCGCCCTGGAGGTCGATCTCGAGGAGGGCGGGTCGGCCCTCCTTCAGCGCCTCGAGCACCGGCTTGCGGGGGGTGCCGTAGCGCGCGCCCCGGTGGACGACAGCCCACTCGAGAAGGTCGCCGTGCTCGATGAGCTGGTCGAACTCCTCGTCGGTGACGAACCAGTAGTGCCGGCCGTGCACCTCGCCCGGGCGCGGGTGACGGGTCGTCGCCGACACCGAGATCCACACCTCGGGGTGGTTCTTCCTGATGTCCGCGGCGACCGTGCCCTTGCCGACGGCGGTGGGGCCGGCGAGGACGGTCAGCCGGCTGGTCGGAACGGTCTCCTGCTCTGCCGCGAGGGGGGCCGGGTCAGTCACGCGAACCGAACTCGCGCTCGAGGGCGGCGATCTGGTTCGCGCCTAGACCGCGGACCCGTCGGCTCTCGGAGATGTTGAGCCGCTCCATCATCTGGCGGGCCCGGACCTTGCCCAGACCCGGCATGGACTGCAACAGGTCGACCACTCGCATCTTGCCGATGACCTCGTTGTCCTGCCCCTGCTTGAGGACGTCGACGATGGACGCCCCGGAGTGCTTGAGCCGGTTCTTGACCTCGGCACGCTCCCGACGGGAGGCCGCGGCCTTGTCGAGCGCAGCTTGTCGCTGTTCCGGCGTGAGCGGCGGCAGAGCCACTTGAGGTCCTCATCAGGTCGGCGGCAGGGGCCCGGCAGGTCCGGGCGCGGGTAAGACTGAAATCTAGTCATAGCGATGACGGACCTGCAACGCGACCTGGCTGTCCGGCCGGTTCAGGCTTCGGCGTTGCGGGTCGGACGACCGGAAGGTCGCTACGCCCGGGCCGGCGGGTGTGCGCGACAGAAGTCGCGAATGGCCAGGTTCACCAGCTCGGGGCGCTCGAGGTGGCTGAGGTGGCCCGCGCCATCGATCACGGCGAGTGTCGTGTCCGGGATCGCGGCCTCGAACTGGCGCGCGACGCTGAGCGGCGAGCGCGCGTCCCAACGTCCCCAGACCAGCAGGGTGGGAACGGCGATATGCCTCAGCGAGTGGCTCAGGTCGGTCCGGGCCACGATGGCCAGCTCGCGCTCGAGGGTGGCCGGGCGGACGTCCGCGGCGATATCGGCGAGCAAGGACAGGTACGTCGCCGGTGGACCGTCCGCAAAGAGCCCGGGAAAGGTGGGGTCGAACTCCTCAGGCGGCGCGGCGAGCATCTGGCGGGCGCCGGCGACCCGTGCGGCCACCTCGTCCGCGGGCAACGACCCCTTCCATCCGGCGTAGGTGTCGACCAGGATCAGCGTCGCCACGAGCCCCGGGTGGCGACGGTAGAGCTCGAGCACCACGGTGCCACCCCAGGACAGGCCGACGACGTGCGCGGGCCCGAGCCCGAGCGCTTCGAGCAGCGCCGCGAGCGCGTCCGCAAAGTCCGGGAGGTCGAAGGTCTCGGGCAGATCGGAGGAACAACCGGCACCCGGCTCGTCCCATGTCACGACCGTGAACTCGTCGGCCAGACCGGCGAGCTGCGGTTGCCAGATGCGGCCGTCCTCGGCAGCACCGTGGACGAAAACCAGGGGCGGCCCCTCGCCCACCCGCTCGTAGGCGATCTTGAGGCCACCCGCCTCGACGAATGCCACGGCTACAAGATACTGCGGTCCGGACGTCGGAAGACGGGCGCGCGTCCCCAGCTGAGGCACGCGTCCTCAGCTGAGGCACGCGGCGTCAGAGCCCGAGGTCTACCTTGCAGACGTCCTTGGCGTGCTGCTCGATGCCGTCGCCGGCGTCGATGACCCGCTGTGAGGCGAGCTCGGCCGCGGCGTCCTGAAGCGCCGAGACTTCTGCCGGGTCCATGTCGGCCGGTGGCGCCGACGGGTTGAACTCCTGCGGCGTGGTCCCGGCGTCGTCGAAGGCGTCGGCCAGTCCCTGCCACGCGAAGACCAGGGTGTCCCACTCGTCGCGGACGTCCCCGGGGGCAGCGTCCTGCAGGTCCTCGAAGATGGTCAGGCTCTCCCCGAAGATGTCGACGTCGGGCTGGTCGACGCGGTCCGCGAGGGCGGTCAGCTCCTGCTGCCTCTCCTCGAGCACGCCGCAGTAGGACTCGGTGTCGCTGGAGCAGCCGGTCAGGGTGGCGAGGGCGAGGAGGCCGCCGGCGGCCAGAACGCGTCGGGTCACTGGACCTGGCCGAGGTCGATGCCGCAGTGCTCGCTGGCGTGCTTGGCGACGGCGTCGCCCGCCTTGGCGTTCTCAGGAGTGTCGAGGGCCTGCATGTCCTGCATCAGCTGCTGCGTCTTGTCCTGCAGCTCCTTCTGGTCCACCTCACCGGAGGCGGCAAGCTCCTGCAGCTCCGCGGCCTGCTTCAGCGCCTTCTCCATCGAGCCCAGGGCGCCGGACATCACGCGCCACTCCTGCTTCACCTCGTCGGGAGCCTCTTCGACGATCTGGTCGACCACGCCAAGGGCGTCCTCGACGTCCTCGGGACCCTGGATGTCGGCGAACAGGGTGGCGAAGTCGGTGCCGAGCAGCTCGCAGTACGTCGATCCGGCACCCGGAGCGTCCGCGGGGTCCGGCCCGGAGGGCGACTCGGCCGGAGACGGTGACTCGCTCACCGAGGGCGAGCTGTCGGGGGCGTCACCGGCGGTGTTCTCGCCTCCACTGCAGGATGCCAGGAGGCCGAGGGCCAGGACGGGTGCGGCGACGCGGCCGAGTGTGCGCTTCATGACAAGCCAGCCTACGTGCTGACCAGGTCCACAAAAGCCCGAGTGGCCTGTTCCGCGGCTGTGCGAAGCGCCACTACGTCCGGTCCGGCTCCCAGGATCTCCCGGGAGCTGCTCGGCAGCACGTTCGCGGCCGCGGTGCCGAAGATCCGCCGGACGTCCTCGACGGTGCCGCCCTGAGCCCCGATTCCGGGGACCAGCAGCGGGCCGTTGACGTCGAGGTTCTCGCTCGTGTCGCCGATGGTGGCCCCCACGACCGCCCCGATCGAGCCCAGCGGTGCGGCACCGGCGTTGCACTCAGCGATCGAGGCCAGCATGCTTCCCGCCACGGTCCGGCCGTCGTCGGTGGTGGCGTGCTGCACCTGCGGACCCTCGGCGTTAGACGTGAGGGCGAGCACGAACACTCCGGCGTCGTTGGCCAGGGCGGTGTCCACCATCGGCTTCAGCGAGCCGAACCCGAGGTAGGGGCTGGCGGTGATCGCGTCCACCGCCAGCGGCGAGGTCTGGTCGAGGTAGGCGTCGGCGTACGCCTGCGCGGTTGACCCGATGTCGCCGCGCTTGACGTCGAGCACGACGAGCGCGCCCCTGGCCCGGGACTCGCGGATGACCGCCTCGAGGACCGCGATGCCCTTGCTGCCGTGGCGCTCGAAGAAGGCGGACTGCGGCTTGATGACCGCCGCGACCTCCGCGAGCGCCTCCACCGCGTGCAGAGCGAACTGCTCGAGCCCGACCGCGCTGTCGGTCATCCCCCACTGGTCCAGCAGCGCGGGGTGCGGATCGATCCCCGCACAGAGCGGGCCGCGGCCGTCCATGGCTTGCCTGAGCCGTGCACCGAACGTCATGAGGGTTCCCCTTCTTCGCGGTGGGCGCGGCCGATGACGTCGGCGACGCTGGAGATGTCTCGTTGGGCGAGCTCCTGCCTGAGCTCGGCGATGATGCGGGTGAGTGCGGACGGGTCGTGGAGGACCGCAGTACCGACCTGGACCGCCGAGGCGCCGGCGAGCAGCAGCTCGAGCGCGTCGTAGCCCGTGCGCACGCCACCCACACCCACGATCGGCAGGTCGGGCACCGCCTGGTGCACCTCCCACACGCAGCGGACCGCCAGCGGGTGGATGGCCGGACCGCTGAGCCCGCCCGTGACCCCGCCTAGGGTCGGCCGCAGGGTGACCGGGTCGATCACCATGCCGGGCAGGGTGTTCACCATGACCACGCCGTCCGCACCGGCCTTGACCGCCGCGCGGGCGAGGTCGACCAGGCCGACCGTCCTGGGTGGCAGCTTGGCCAGCACGGCGACCCCCCGGGGCACATCACGGCGGACCACGTTGAGCACCTTCCCGGCGTGGTACGCGTCGGTGGTGCCCGACTGGTCGGACCAGGCCAGGTTCACCTCGACCGCAAGCACGCCGGGGCCGTTGCCGACCCGTCGGGAGAGCTCGGCGTACTCCCCCAGCGAGGCGCCGGCGATCGAGACCACGGCCCGCGCTCGGCGCTGGGCGAGCCACGGCAGCTCGGTGGCAAGGAAGCCGTCGACGCCGGGGCTGTGCAGGCCGACGTGGTTGAGCATGCCGCTGGGCGTCTCGGCCACGCGCGGGGGCGGCGAGCCGGTCTGCGGGTCGAGGGTGATCGTGCGGGTGACGACGGCACCGAGCTCAGCGACGTCGAGGAACGGGGCAAGCTCACGGCCGGTCCCGGCGCAGCCGGCAGCGGTCATCACCGGGTTGGGCAGGGTCATCCCGGCAACGGTGGTGCTCAGGTCGACGGCGGTCACTGGTTCTCCGCCCGGGGCGCGCCCCACGTGTCGGTGGGCACGGTGCCGAGGTCCGCCCAGCGCACCCGGTCCCCCCGGAACACCGGACCCTCGGTGCAGGCACGCTGCATCCGGGTCACCCCGTCCTCGCCGACCACCGGCAGGACGCAGCCCATGCACAGCCCGGTGCCGCACGGCATCTGCTCGTCGATCGCGGTCTGGCTCCAGGCTCCGTGTGCCTCGGCGGCGACCGCGACCGCATGCAGCATGTCGTTCGGGCCGCAGGCGTAGACCACGTCCGTCTCGGTGCGGGTCAACAGCTCGGGGAGCACCTCCGAGACCCGGGCGCGGATCCCCACCGAGCCGTCGTCGGTGGTGACCAGCACGGTCTTCGCGGCCCGCTTGGCCTCGAGCGCCCCGAACAGCCGACTCTCGGTCGATGCGCCGAGCAGGACATGCACCCCGCAACCGCGCTCGCGCAGCCGCTCCGCGAGGCTGAACAAGGGCGCGCTGCCGTGGCCGCCGCCGACCAGCGTGCAGGTCACCGGCTCCTTGGGCAGCGCGAACGGCCGGCCCAGTGGCGCGACGACGTCGACCGCCGTGCCCGCGGCCAGCCCTGCCAGCCAACTGGTGCCGGGACCGGTCGCCGGGAAGACCACCTCGACGGTGCCGCCGTACGCACCGGTCGAGCGGACCCGGTAGATCGGGAAGGTACGCCGCAGCAGCCGCTCGGACAGCGGGCCGCCGACGGTGACCGCCATGAACGTGCCGGGCCGGAAGCGCTCGGCGACGCCCGGAGCGACCACGGTGAGGT
>JBFIWG010000134.1:0-8611 GCA_041606495.1 Nocardioidaceae bacterium | reverse complement strand
GGACAAGCTGGAGTCGATCCCCGGCTGGCGGGCCACCCTGTCCCGTGCGGAGATGCTGGCCCAGCTGCGCGAGGTCGGCGCGGTCGTCTGCGCGGCCAGCGACGACCTCGCACCGGCCGACAAGAAGCTCTACGCGCTGCGCGACGTGACCGGCACCGTGGAGGCCATCCCGCTGATCGCCAGCTCGATCATGAGCAAGAAGATCGCCGAGGGCACGGGCGCTCTCGTGCTGGACGTGAAGGTCGGCTCGGGGGCGTTCATGAAGAACGTCGACCTGGCCCGCGAGCTCGCCGAGACGATGGTGGCGCTGGGCACGGACGCCGGGGTTCGCACGGTCGCGCTGCTGACCGACATGTCCACACCGCTCGGGCTCACCGCCGGCAACGGGTTGGAGGTGCGCGAGTCCGTCGAGGTGCTCGCCGGAGGCGGACCTGCCGATGTCGTGGAGCTGACCGTCGCACTCGCCCGCGAGATGCTCCAGGCTGCCGGCAGGACCGACGTCGACCCGGCCGACAAGCTCGCCGACGGCTCGGCGATGGACGCGTGGAAGGCGATGATCCGCGCACAGGGCGGTGACCCTGACGCGAAGCTCCCGACCGCGCGGGAGACGACGGTGGTGAACGCTCCGCGATCCGGCGTGCTGACGAAGCTGGACGCGATGGCTGTCGGCCTCGCGGCCTGGCGTCTGGGTGCCGGACGGGCGCGCAAGGAGGACCCGGTGCAGGCCGGTGCCGGCGTGGAGATGCACGCCAAGCCCGGTGACACCGTGACCGAGGGGGAGCCGTTGCTGCCCCTGCACACCGACGACGCCGAGCGGTTCGAACGGGCCTTGTCGAGCCTGGAGGGCGGCATCGAGGTGCAGGACGCCGGTTCGTCGTACGAGCCGACGCCGCTGGTGATCGACCGGGTGGCTGCTTCTAGCTGAGCAGCAGCACCACGGTCTCGGCGACGCAGCCGGGCTTGGTCTCGCCCTGGATCTCGACGACCCACCGGATCACCATCTGCTTGCCGGTGGGGATGTCGGTGACCTCGGCGACGGTCGCGGTCGCGCGGATCTTGGCGCCGACCTTGACCGGGTTCGGGAAGCGGACCTTGTTGACGCCGTAGTTGAGCCGTGCGCCGGGCGTCTCGAGGGCGAAGATCTGCGTGCCGAACATCGGGATCAGCGACAGCGTGAGGTAGCCGTGCGCGATGGTGCCGCCGAACGGGCCGTCCTTGGCGCGCTCCACGTCGACGTGGATCCACTGGTGGTCGCCGGTGGCGTCGGCGAAGGCGTTCACCCGGTCCTGGTCGACCTCCAGCCACTCGCTGGTCCCGAGCTCTTCACCGACGGCGGCCGAGACGTCGTCGAACGTTCTGAAAACTCGCATGGTGGCCTTTCGGATCGAGGTGCAAGGATGTCGCCATGGCTGAACTTATCTCTGCACCGACCAGGATTCCTGTCCCGGGTGGCAAGGTCATCGACGAGTACGTCGGTCGGGTCACCACCGGCACCGAAGCGGTCTCCGTAGCTCACATGGTCGCCCCCGGCGGCTGGAGCGAACCCGCCCAGCAGCCCTCCTTCGACGAGGTCACGGTCGTGCTGCGGGGTCTGGTCCGCGTCGAGGTGACCAGTGACGACGGTGCGGTTCAGCAGATCGACGTACCCGCCGGGCAGGCGCTCATCACTCGGGCCGGGGAGAGGGTGCGGTACACCACCGGCGAGGCCGAGACGGAGTACGTCGCGGTGTGCCTGCCGGCCTTCTCGCCGGAGACGGTGAACCGGGACCCGGAGACCGACTGATGTCGAGCAGCGAGCGCCGCACCCCGACCCGCGACCAGGTGCGCCGCGCCCCCAAGGTCCTCCTGCACGACCACCTCGACGGCGGGCTTCGTCCGCAGACGATCCTCGACCTCGCACCCGGCGCCGGGCACACTCTTCCGGCCGACGACGCGGCGTCGTTGAAGACCTGGTTCGAGGAGTCCGCGGACTCAGGATCCCTCGAGCGCTACCTGGAGACCTTCGACCACACCGTCGCTGTGATGCAGTCCGCGGAGAACCTGCGGCGTGTCGCCCGGGAGTGCGCCGAGGACCTTGCCGAGGACGGGGTGGTGTACGCCGAGATCCGGTACGCCCCGGAGCAGCACCTGCGTGGCGGCCTCACCCTCGAACAGGTCGTGGAGGCGGTGAAGGCCGGCTTCGAGGCGGGGGAGGAGCAGGCGCGGGCGGACGGTCGCCCGATCGTCGTACGGCAGCTGCTCACGGCGATGCGGCACCAGGCGCGATCGCGAGAGATCGCCGAGCTCGTGGTGCGGTATCGGGACGAGGGAGTGCTCGGCTTCGACATCGCCGGCGCCGAGGCGGGCTACCCTCCCACGCGCCACCTCGACGCGTTCGAGTACCTCCAGCGGGAGAACGCGCACTTCACCATTCACGCGGGTGAGGCGTTCGGGTTGCCGTCGATCTGGCAGGCCATCCAGTGGTGTGGCGCGGACAGGCTCGGTCACGGCGTACGCATCATCGACGACATCGCCGTCGGTGAGGCTGGCGACGTCACGCTCGGCCGGTTGGCCAACTACGTGCGGGACAAGCGAATCCCGCTCGAGATGTGTCCGCGCTCCAACGTGCAGACCGGTGCGGCGGCCTCGATCGACAAGCACCCGATCGGCCTGTTGAAGGACCTCGGCTTCCGGGTCACGGTGAACACCGACAACCGGCTGATGAGCGGCACCTCGATGACCGAGGAGATGTACGGTCTGGTCGAGGCGTTCGGCTACAGCGTGTACGACCTGCAGTGGTTCACGATCAACGCGATGAAGTCGGCGTTCCTGCCATTCGACGAGCGGCTGGAGATCATCAACCACGTCATCAAGCCTGCGTACGCCGTGCTGGGAACGGTGTCCTAGCCGCCGAAGCTGCTCAGTGTGAGGCGCCGGGGCGGTCTGCTGACTCGATGAGGAGTCGGACCCGCCGGTAGGCCTGCTCGGGGGTCAGCGGGGTGCAGCCGAGGTCAACGGCGTGCGCCACGACCTGCGGCTCGGCCCTGAGCAGCATGAGGCCACGACGCACCAGCACATGCGGCGCCTTGCGACGCTCCCGCAGGTCGCGGCTCAGCCGACGCCAGAACGTGACGACACGGTGGTGCCGCACGCAGATCGCGTCGGCCAGCAGGTCCCGGGCCGCGCACTCGGCGACGATCTCCTGGGCGAAGATGCCCTCGGCGATGAAGAACGGCGAGCCGTTCAGGCCGAGCTGCTGGTGGCCGGTCCGACCGTCGTGGGCGATGTCGTAGACAGGGACGTCGGCCTCGCCGGTGCGACAGAGAGTCTCGATGGCCTCGAGCGCGTCCTCGTGAAGCCACGATGCCGGGTCGTCCCAGTCGACGACGCCCATCTCCAGCCGGGGGAGGGTTGGGTCGGTGCCGTCCTTGTAGAAGTCGTCGAGGTTCAGCACCGGGAGGCCGAGGCGTTGCGAGAGCCTGGATTTGCCGGATCCACTCGGGCCGGCGAGAACGATGACGTGGGCGTGCACCGCGCCATTCTGCCGTGATGACCTCGGGGGTCGAGAGTCGGGTTGACCGTCAGGCTGCGTGGTCCGACCGGTAGTCGATCGCGAATGTTGCGGGCACCAGGTCCACGTCGATCGGTTTGGTCGCGGGGTCGCACGCCAGCCAGGCCGCATCACCGATGCAGGTCGGTAGTGGGCGGTTGCCGTCGTGATCGACGAGGAAGTACCGGCCGTACGGCGATCGCCACAGATACGTCCCCGGCTCGGGCTGTCGCAGTCGCCAGCGGCCATGGGTCTTCAACCGGTGATGGAACCGGCTGAGCTTTCCGAGATTCTCCAACCTGGTCTGGCCTGGTGGACCGCCTCGGCTGGGGGCGAGGTAGGCGATGGTGTGGTCAATGTCGGCGTTGCGGCCCACGCCGTTCGCGAACGGGAACGCGTCGGCGGGGTTTCGCAGGTGAAGAGCTTCGCGCAGCCGAGTCGGGACCTCGTAGCCGTCCACCGGCGGGCAGTCGTTCAGGTCGATCACTGGCTTTATGGTGACGCTGCAACTGGCGCCGAGGAACTCCTTGATCTGGTCCACGCTGATCGGGCCGTGGCCCTCGAGCCGGGCGACCCCGGTGCCAGGGCGTTCGAGCGACTCAGCCGCGATGTGGACGTACAGCGTTGCCGGAGGTAGAGCTATGGGCCCCACGGATCGGCCGACACAAGCGGGACACGACGGCGCCGTCCGCCTCGGCGAGTCCTCAGCAGCATCGTTCTGCGATGGATGCAGATCATCCTCGGAGACGATGAGCGGATCCGCCGGGTCTTCACTGGCAGCGGTTGGGGGCGGTGTGCTTTGGTCCAGTGACGCCTCGAAGGCGGTGATGAGCTGAAGCGCTCGGGCCGGTTGTGCGAGGAGGCCGACCGCCTTGGAGCGCAGCACATCCATGGCGTCAGTGGCGCCTTGCGCCTTGAGGATGTGTGCGATGCGGTCGCACATGGCCACGAACCAGATCACCTCGCCGGCAGCTGCCTTGACGATCAACGTCTTCACGCCGTGGTCGTTGGACCGGCCGGTGCGCACGAAGCGCTCGGCCTCGGCGGCTTCGCGACGGGCCTCCTCGGCTTCTGGGTCGACCTCGATGATCTTCGCGCGCACGAGCGACTCGAACCTGCTGAAAGGGAGAGAGGTGGCGTAGTCGGCGATCTGGGCGTCGACCCACGCGGCCTGCTCCAGGCTGAGCTGTCGGGTCCAGGCGGCGACCTTGCGCGCCTTCCAAACCCGCACCTGGCCCTCGCGGGTTCGCGCCCAGAGCTGGGGAAGACGGTGGACGAGATCCTGCCCGTCCGCGATGAGCGCGGCGCCCGAGGCGGGATGCATGCCTTGGATTGCGGCGATCTCCGTGTGCGCGAACTCCGCCACGGTCGGCGTACCCGGTCCGCCGCGTCGTACGGCACGCTCCATGCCCGGCAGGCGCTCACCTGCGGCGTCGAGCGCGTCGCCGTTGTGAATGTCGGCAAAGTGGACTGCAGCCGCAATGAGGTCAGCTTCGGCCTCCACGAGCGCACGGTGCCGCTCGGCGATGAAGGCGGCGGTGGCCTCCCCGTCGAGCTCCTCGAGCACCGTGGATGATTCGAACATGTGTTCGATTCTAGGTCATTGTGCCGACAGTTTCGGATTGCATTTCGTCGCTGTGGAGAAGTAGGCGTGGAAACCTGGCCTCGGCCAGCGCTTGGAAGGAGCCCCCATGCCTGAGTATCCGCAGCTGCTGCACACGGTTCTCGACACGACGAGACCGCGTGAGCTCGCCGAGTTCTATCGACAGCTTCTCGGGCTCAGGTACCGAGCCGGCGACGAGCCGCCCGAGGGCGGCGCACCGGACGAAGCGGACTGGCTCGTGCTCGTGGACGGGGACGGGGTCCGCAAGCTCGCCTTCCAACAGGTCGACACGTTGCCCCGAACGACGTGGCCGGAGCACGACGTGCCGATGCAGCTTCACCTCGACTTCACGGTGTCCAGCCTCGAAGAGCTGCACAGGCAGCGTGAGCGGGCGGAGGAGCTGGGAGCCGACGTGGTTCTGGACCGGACCGACGATCCCGACGAGCCACTCTTCGTGTTCGCAGATCTATCGGGCCACCCGTTCTGCATCTTCGTGGCCTGACGGGCGTCCCGTCAGGTTCCGCGCGTGAGTGCGAAGGGGCGGTCGTGACCAGCCTGAGCGGCCCCTGCTCGACCAAGCTCATGACGGCCACCGCGGTCATGCCCTTCGATCCACTCGCGGTCGCGAACCTGGTCAGCGAGCCCATACATGCAGAGCATCGTGCCCCAGAAGGCCCAGAGGGGCCGACGTCCCCCATGAGAGACATGTCGGCGGCGGGCCAACCCTGTCGTGTCATTGCCGCGGCAGCGGATCGGGCGTAGTCCAGAACCTAGGGATCTCGGGGGAGTCCCTATCCCCGAGACACGTCAGAGAGGAGTGTCGGCCATGCGACGGATTCTGGGAGTACTGCTGCTCGCGTTCGTCCTGATCGCGGGCAACTTCGTGCTCACCACGGCAAGTGCCGAGGACGACTCGGACTCGGGCAACGGCAGCACCATGCACCTCAAGGCCGTCACCGTCGAGGAGGTCCATGTCGACACCGGTGAGAAGGGCACAAGCCTGGGCGACTACCTCGCCTTCACCGACGACCTGTACAAGGACGACGAGCTCGTCGGAACTAACTACGGCACCTGCACACTCTTGCGGTACGACAAGGACACGGCGAGGTTGCAGTGCGTCGTGACCGTGTGGATCGACGACAAGGGGCAGATGACGCTCCAGGGCGTCTTCGAGGCGCCGGCCGAGGGCACGCCTGACCCGTTCACGATCGCCATCACCGGCGGCACCGAGGACTTCCGCGGCGCCAGCGGCGAGGTCGAGGTGGACGTTCAGAGCGACACCGAGGTCCACCTCACCGTCAAGCTCGACTGACCAGCGCCCTGCCGAAAGCCACGAGGCCGCCGACGATCACCCGCCGACGGCCTCGTGCCAAGGAAAAACTCAGATCCCGATCGGGTGCCAGACCGTCTTGGTCTCCAGGAACTTCGCCATCCGTTCGATGCCGGGGTCGGCGCTCCAGTCGACGTCGGCCGGCCGGATCACCCGCTTGAGGTTCTCCGCGGCTGCCTCCTCGAGGTCGCGGGCCAGCTCCGGGTCCTCGATCCCGGCGAGGTCGATCGCGTTGACGTCCATGTGCGACGCCAGCCACGGAGCGACCTCAGCAGCGGACCCGGTGAGCATGTTGACCACACCGCCGGGGACGTCGGAGGTGGCCAGGACCTCGGAGAGCGTGATCGCCGGCAGCGGCCGCTCGTAGGAGGTGACCACGACCACCGTGTTGCCGGTGACGATCGCTGGCGCGATGACCGAGACCAGTCCGAGCAGCGAGGAGTCCTGCGGGGCGACGATCGCCACCACTCCGGTGGCCTCCGGGAGCGAGAAGTTGAAGTACGGCCCGGCGATCGGGTTGGCCCCGCCGACGACCTGCGTGACCTTGTCGGCCCAGCCGGCGTACCAGACCAGGCGGTCGATCGCGATGTCCACCGCAGCCTCGGCCTGACGCTTGGTCAGACCCTCACCGCGCTGCACCTCGTCGACGAACTGGACCTTGCGGCCCTCGAGCACCTCGGCGACCCGGTAGAGCACCTGACCACGGTTGTAGGCGGTCTTGCCCGACCAGCCGCCGAACGCCTTGCGAGCGGCGCCCACTGCGTCCCGGGCGTCCTTGCGCGAGGCCTTCGAGGCGTTCGCGAGGAACTTGCCCTTGCTGTCGAGGACCTCGTACGAGCGACCGGACTCCGAGCGGGGGAAGGCGCCGCCGATGTAGAGCTTGTAGGTCTTGCGTACGTCGATCCGCGCGTCGTTCGAAGGGGTCATCGGATGTAAGCCTCCAAGCCGTGGCGACCGCCCTCGCGGCCGTAACCGGACTCCTTGTAGCCACCGAAGGGGCTGGTCGGATCGAACTTGTTGAACGTGTTGGCCCACACCACGCCCGCGCGCAGCTTGTCGGCCATCCAGAGGATGCGCGAGCCCTTGTCGGTCCACACACCCGCGGACAGACCGAACGGCGTGTTGTTCGCCTTCTCGACCGCCTCGGTGGGCGTGCGGAACGTGAGCACCGACAGCACGGGGCCGAAGATCTCCTCGCGGGCGATCCGGTGGGCCTGGGAGACGCCGGTAAAGATCGTCGGCGGGAACCAGAAGCCGTTGGTGGGCAGCTCGCACTGTGGCGACCAGCGACCGGCACCCTCGGCCTCGCCGACGTCGGAGAGCTCGCGGATCTTGGCGAGCTGCTCGGCGGAGTTGATCGCACCGATGTCGGTGTTCTTGTCAAGCGGGTCGCCCACCCGCAGGGTGGACATCCGGCGCTTGAGCTTGTGGAGCACCTCGTCGGCCACGGACTCCTGGACCAGCAGCCGCGAGCCTGCGCAGCAGACGTGGCCCTGGTTGAAGAAGATGCCGTTGACGATCCCCTCGACGGCCTGGTCGATCGGCGCGTCGTCGAAGACCACGTTCGCGGCCTTGCCGCCGAGCTCGAGGGTGACCTTCTTGTCGGAGCCGGCGACCGCCTTGGCGATCGCACGGCCGACGTCGGTCGAGCCGGTGAAGGCGACCTTGTCGACGTCCTCGTGCGAGACCAGTGCGCGACCGGTCTCACCGGCGCCGGTGATGATGTTGACGACACCCGGCGGCAGGTCCGCCTGCTGGCAGATCTCCGCGAACAGCAGCGCGGTGAGCGGGGTGGTCTCCGCCGGCTTGAGCACGACGGTGTTGCCGCACGCCAGCGCCGGAGCGATCTTCCACGCCAGCATCAGCAGCGGGAAGTTCCACGGGATCACCTGGCCCGCGACACCCAGCGGCTGCGGGTTGGGGCCGTAACCGGCGTACTCGAGCTTGTCGGCCCAGCCGGCGTAGTAGAAGAAGTGCGCGGCCGCAAGCGGGATGTCGATGTCGCGGGACTCCCGGATCGGCTTGCCGCCATCGAGCGATTCGATCGCGGCAAACTCGCGGGCACGCTCCTGGATGATGCGTGCGATGCGATAGACGTATTTACCGCGCTCGGCAGGTTTCATCTTCGACCAGGTCTTGCGATACGCCT
>JBFIWG010000133.1:0-8624 GCA_041606495.1 Nocardioidaceae bacterium | reverse complement strand
GTCGTACTGGCGGTCGGGGAGCCGTACGAGCGCACAGTGACCTGTGGTCGTCGGGCCGCGCTTGACCTGCCTCCACGCCCGGGAAGCCGGAGCGGGCCTGGCAGTGCCAGCGCATCGGGTCCCGAGGCCCCGTGACAGGCGGGCGGCGCAGATCGGGGCGGGGCCGCATCGGGTCACACTGACCTGTTGTGGTCGTCGTTCGGGTGCTCGAGGAGCCGTACGCGCGCACAGTGACCTGTTGGGGCCATCAGGACGCGCTCGGGCGCGGGAGGCGGATCAGGCCTTGAGGTCGGCGGCCTGAAGCCGCCGGATGCCTTCCTCGATCACCGACCGCTCCTTGCAGAACGCCCAGCGCACCTTGTGACGGCCCTCCTCCGGGTCGTCGTAGAAGCCCTGGGACGGGATCGCCACCACGCCGGCCCGCTCGGGCAGCGCCAGGCAGAAGGCCAACCCGTCCTCGTAGCCGTAGCGACGCACGTCGGTGGTGACGAAGTAGGTGCCCTGTGGTGGGTACACCTCCATGTCGAGCTCACGCAGACCCTCGATTAGCAGGTCGCGCTTGTCCTGGAGCTCTAGGGCGAGCTCCTGGTAGTAGCTGCTCTCCTCGGTCAGCGCGAAGGCGACGGCAGGCTGGAGCGGTGCGCCCGAGCTGAAGGTCAGCCACTGTTTCGCCGCCTCCACGGCGCGCACCAACGGCTCCGGTCCGGTGGCCCAGCCGACCTTCCAGCCGGTGAACGAGAACGTCTTGCCGGCGCTGGAGATGGACAGGGTCCGTTCCCACATCCCGGGCAGCGTGCACAGCGGGACGTGCTCGTGGTCGTCGAAGAGCAGGTGCTCGTACACCTCGTCGGTGATCACGACCAGGTCGTGCTCGCGTGCCACCTCGGCGATCGCCTCGAGCTCGTCACGGGTCAGGACCGTCCCGGTCGGGTTGTGCGGCGAGTTGATCAGCATCGCCGTCGTACGGTCGCTGACCGCCGCCCGCAGCTCGTCGACGTCGAGCCGGAAGTCGGGTGAGCGCAGGGTGACGGGCCGTCGTACGCCTCCGGCCATCTGGATGCAGGCGACGTAGGAGTCGTAGAAGGGCTCGAGTACGACGATCTCGTCGCCGGGGTTCACGAAGGCGAGGATGGCGGCAGCGATCGCCTCAGTGGCGCCGGTGGTCACCAGGACCTGGGAGAGCGGCTCGAGCTCGATCCCGTAGTGCTTGGCCTGATGGGCGGCGATCGCCTCGCGGAGCTCCGGGATCCCGGCACCCGGCGGATACTGGTTTCGCCCGTCGCGCAGGGCGCTCACCGCGACCTCGACTGCCGACGCGGGGCCGTCCTGGTCCGGAAAGCCCTGCCCCATGTTGAGGGAGCCGGTCCGCACCGCGAGCGCCGACATCTCGGAGAAGATGTTGGCGGGGATCCCCTGGAGCCGCTTCGCCATCCTGTGGTCTGGGAGGTTTGCTGCCATGACGCGACTGTAGTGCGCGACAATTGCGGCATGAGTGTGGAGACCCAGGAGAGCCCGACCGACACTGCCCCTAGCAAACGCGGTGTCGGTTTCTACGTGGGTCTGGGGCTCGTCCTCGCCGGGCTGGGCCTCCTTGCCTGGGTCGGCTGGCAGTTCGTGGGCACGAACGTGGTCGCCCGCCAGGCTCAGAAGGCACTGGTCACCGACCTGGAGCAGCAGTGGTCCGTCACCGGCGTCGCCGAGCGGGATCAGGTCCTGCCGCCGGGGAAGGTGGGCATCGGCAACGCCTCGGCGCTGATCCGGATCCCGGCCTTTGGCGACGACTACGTGGTACCCGTGCTCGAGGGCGTTGGGGACAAGCAGCTGTCGTCGGGTTTCGGCCACTTCCCGAACACCGCCGACCCCGGGCGGCGGGGCAACTACGCCCTCGCTGCGCACCGGGTCACCCACGGCGAGCCGCTCAGGGACATGCCGAAGCTACGGCCCGGCGACGAGATCATCGTCGAGACCCGGGATGCGGTCTACACCTACGAGCTCGACACCGACCCCAACGACCTGGTCGTGCCGTTCCGCGACATCTGGGTGATCGACCGGCTGCCCACCAACCCGGACGGTGGGGTCCAGCCCCCGCTCCAGGAGCCGGGCCAGAAGCTGATCACGCTCACCACCTGCTCGGAGCTCTTCCACACCGACAACCGGATGATCGCCTTCGGTCACCTCGTGAACACCGAGCCGAAGGTTGCTCAGTAGAGTCCGCTCCATGAGCGACCGCGACGCACTCGTCGAGCAGATCAAGAGCAAGGCCGTGGTCCACGGCAAGGTCACGCTGTCCTCGGGCAAGGAGGCCGACTACTACGTCGACCTGCGCCGGGTCACCCTCGACGCAGAGGCAGCCCCGCTGATCGGCCGGGTCATGCTCGACCTGACCTCGGACTGGGAGTACGACGCGGTCGGCGGACTCACCCTGGGAGCCGACCCGGTGGCCGCGGCCATGATGCACGCTGCCGCGGCCGATGGACGACGCGTGGACGCCTTCGTGGTCCGCAAGGAGGGCAAGAGCCACGGGATGCAGCGCCGCATCGAGGGACCGGACGTCACGGGTCGTCGGGTGCTGGCGGTCGAGGACACCTCCACGACGGGAGGGTCGGTTCTGACGGCGGTCGAGGCGCTGCGCGAGGCCGGCGCCAAGGTGGTCGGGGTCGCGGTGATCGTGGACCGGGCCACCGGCGCCAAGGAACGCGTCGAGGACGAAGGGTGCGACTACCGGTTCGCGTTCGGGCTCGACGACCTGGGGCTGTGAGCCCGCTGCGAAGAGTGTGAGACAGGTGCCCGTCGCGTGCTTCTGGTGGATGTCTTCTACCGTTGCGTGGATGCCGCCTGCCCGGCGGTGAGACCGAGCTGGGCCATCATGGATCCGGAGTCGAAGTAGACGTGCAGGGACTTGGCCTTGCCGTCCTTGAACTCGTACACGTCGCACAGCTGCAGCGTCACGGAGCGTCCGGTCGCCGGGATGTTGCCCATCGCGGACCGTAGCTCCCCGGTGTGCGTGCCCTGTCCGGTGAACTCGACGAACACGTAGTCGCCGGCGGAAACCAGCCGGTCGATGGTGACCTTGGAGTCCGGGAACCCGTCGGCCCAGGCTGAGTCGTAGTCGATTACGCCTTCCGGCCCCGTTCGCTTCTCACCGCTGCCGACGACGAGGATCTCCCCGTCCTGCGCCATCAACTCAGCGGCCTTGTCGAAGTTCCGTTCGTTGTAGGCCTCGTAGAAGGTTCTTGCGAGGGTTGCGTTGTCTGCCATGTGAGCCTCCGCTCTGGCACCTGCCTCAACCTCGCCTGCCAACGTATTCCCGGAAGACAGGTCGTGCAATAGGTCGTTTAGGCCCCTACTCGTCGGGGAACCTCTGAGGTGCACCCCTAGAACGGAAGATGAGGAGGTGCCGCAACGTGTTCTCGTCGCGGTTCATGCCCTGCCCCGAGTGTGGCGAGTCTGTCGAGCGTTCGGCAGTCGGCCACCAGTGCTCCGGCGACCGTCTGGTGGAGTACCAGATGTTCATGCTCCGCAAGGAAGTAGCCGACTTCCCGAACCAGCTCCAGGCCTATCTGGACTCGCCGCGCGGGCAGTTCGAGGCGTACGTCGCAGCCCGCGACCTGCGTCAGGCCTCGTAGGTAACCCTCGAGCCTGACCGGCTCACGTCGTGCCGATCGGCCTGCCGCCTCAGGCCTCGGTCTCCCCGCGGATCTCCTCCTCGACGCGCCGACGCTCGTGCGGCTCGTCGTACCGGGGGTCACGCTTGCGGGAGCGGTCGCGGAGGAACTCGACGACCATCGGGATCACCGACAGGACCACGATCAGGATGGCGATCAGGTCGATGTTGTCCTTGATGAACGTGAACTGGCCCAGCCAGAACCCGGCCAGGGTGATGCCGGTGCCCCAGAGCACGGCGCCGATGGCCGAGTAGGTGGCGAAGCGCGAGAAGGGCATCCTGCCCACACCGGCGGCCATGGTGATGAACGTGCGGACGATCGGGACGAAACGGGCCAGAACGATCGCCCGGTTGCCGTACCTGTCGAAGAATGCGTAGGTCTTGTCGACGTACTCCTGCTTGAACAGCCGCGCGTCCGGGCGCCCGAACAGCGCCGGTCCGACCTTGTAGCCGATCCCGTAGCCGACCACGTTGCCCAGCCAGGCCGCGATGCTGATCAGCACGCAGGCCAACCAGATCGGGGTGCTGATCAGGTCGTTGGCGATGAACAGGCCACCCACGAACAGGAGCGAGTCGCCCGGCAGCAGCGCGAAGAGCCCGCACTCGGCAAAGATGATGAACAGCAGGCCCCAGAACGCGTAGGGGTCCATCGCCTTGAGAAGTTTCTCGGGATCGAGCCAGTCCATGCCTAGCAGCTGGAGATTGACGAGCATCGGCAGGAGTTGAGTCACGCGCCCTAGGGTAACTGTCGCCCGGCCCGGTCGTGGCCGGGACGTCCCTTTGTGCAGAGTCATACGCTCTGCGCGGTATGGACCGCCCGACGTCTAGCATCGACGAGTGCACGAGACCGAGGACAGACGCGCGCCGTACGACCCCATGCCGCACGGCCCGGCCGAGGTGGGCGTCGGCCCGTGGGTCGGTGAGTGGCCCGAGGGCGAGGAGTACGACGAGCAGCTGCTTGCCGAGGGAGACCGGCGCAACGTCGTGGACCGGTACCGCTACTGGACCATGGACGCGATCATCGCCGACCTCGACAGCAGGCGGCACGACTTCCACGTGGCCATCGAGAACTGGCAGCACGACTTCAACATCGGCACCATCGTCCGCACCGCCAACGCCTTCCTCGCCAAGGAGGTGCACATCGTCGGCAAGCGCCGCTGGAACCGTCGCGGTGCGATGGTGACCGACCGCTACCAGCACATCCGGCACCACGAGACACCCGAGGACCTGGTGGCCTACCTGCACGAGCACGGCGTCACCCTGCTCGGGGTCGACAACCTGCCGGGGTCACGGCCGCTCGAGACGCTCGAACTGCCCAGGGCCTGCGCGCTGCTGTTCGGCCAGGAGGGGCCCGGGCTGTCGGAGAGCGCACGGGAGGCGTGTGACGGCACGTTCTCCATCGCCCAGTTCGGCTCCACCCGGTCGATCAACGCCTCGGCGGCGGCCGCCATCGCGATGCACACCTGGATCCGTCAGCATGCCGACCTCGGCGCAGACCACTCCTGGCGCGGTTGAGGAAGCTCAGCAGTCGACCTCGAAGAGCAGGTCCCTCGGGGTGACGTCGACGCCCACGGCATGTTCCCTCATTGCAGTCGGGTCGCAGTCCAGCACGACAACTGAGCACACTGCCGAGCGGCCGGTCCCGCTGATGTAGTCGGGGTCCCAGGTGAGGATCGCGTCTCCGGTCTCGACCTGGTCGCTCTCGTTGGCGTGCACCTCGAAGCTGTCGCCGGCCATGTGCACGGTGTCGACGCCCAGGTGCACCAGGACGCCCTCGCCGCTGCTGGCCACGATCACGTAGGCGTGAGGGTGTAGCTTGACGAGCTTGCCGGAGATCGGTGCCACTGCCCGTTGGGGGCCGCCCCTGGGGAGAATCGCAACCCCGGGTCCGACCAGGCCGCGCGCGAAGACCGGGTCGGGCACGTCGCTGACGGCGAGGCTCTTGCCCGCCACCGGCGACATCACCCGGAGCATCAGAGCAGATCCTCGATGTCGCTCGCGATGGTGTCGGCGTCCGGTCCAACGACGACCTGGATCATCGCGCCGGTGCGCATCACACCGTGGGCACCCGCGGCCTTCAGGGCGATCTCGTCCACGAGACCGGCGTCAGAGACCTCCGTCCGCAAGCGGGTGATGCAGGCCTCGACCTCCCGGATGTTGGCCCTGCCGCCGAGAGCGGCGACAATCTGCTCGGCTTGCCTCATGGCTGCATCTAATCACCCGCTCGATCGGGGAAGATAGGACGTCCCTCGTTTGGGCACTGACTGCTTGACAGCGAGATCGGGCGGGGTCACCGTTCGGGTTCAAAGGGGGAGGGAGACCGATGAGCGAGGGCGAGACGCCTAGAGGCGCCACCGCCGCAGTCGGGACCTCGCGCGGGGCCAGCTTCGGCGTTTTGCAGCGGCTGGGTCGAAGCCTGATGCTCCCCATCGCCGCGCTCCCGGTAGCGGCGCTGCTGCTGCGGCTCGGTCAGCCCGACATGCTCGGCGCCGGTGACTCGGGGCTGGCGCTGGCGTCCCGCTGGCCCTGGCTCGAGCCGGTTGCGGCAGTGCTGGCGGCCGCAGGGGGGGTCCTGTTCACCAACCTCGGCCTCCTCTTCGCGGTCGGCGTCGCGGTTGGCTTCGCCCGCAAGTCCGACGGTTCGACCGCTCTCGCTGCGGTGGTCGGCTACCTCGTGTTCCGGGGGGTCACCGACGCGATGTCGCCGTACGTCCTTCCCGCCGAGGAGGTCGCGGCCGGGGACCTCATCGACTACGGCGTGTTCGGCGGGATCCTGGTCGGCATCACCTCGGCCCTGCTCTGGCAGCGCTACTACCGGATCAAGCTCCCGGCGTACCTCGCCTTCTTCGGGGGGCGCCGCTTCGTCCCGATCCTCACGGCCAACGCCGCGCTGCTCTTCGGCGTGGTCCTGGCCTTCGCGTACCCCGCGTTCGACGCGGGCCTGCGCGCGCTCGGCGGTTGGCTGGTGCAGTACGAGATCCTGGGGGCCGGCCTCTACGGCTTCGCGAACCGCCTGCTGATCCCGTTCGGGCTGCACCACATCCTGAACTCTGTGCCGTGGTTCGCGGTCGGCAAGTACGAAGATCCGGCCGGCTACACGGTGACCGGAGACATCGCCCGCTTCCTCGCCGGCGACCCGACGGCGGGCGGCTACATGACCGGTTTCTTCCCGATCATGATGTTCGCGCTGCCGGCCGCGGCTCTTGCCATCTACCGAGAGGCTGCACCGGACCGGCGCAAGGTCGTCGGCGGCGTGATGCTCTCGGGTGCGCTGACCTCCTTCGTGACCGGGGTGACCGAGCCGCTGGAGTTCGCGTTCATGTTCGTGGCGTGGCCGCTGTACCTCTTGCACGCGGTGCTCACCGGTACGTCGATGGCGCTGACGAACGCGCTCGGTATCCGGGACGGGTTCGGGTTCTCGGCCGGGGCCATCGACTACGCGCTGAACTTCACGACCGCGACCCACCCGCTCTGGCTGATCCCGATCGGCCTGGGGTACGCCGCGGTCTACTACGTGCTGTTCCGGTTCGCCATCCGGCGGTTCGACCTGCCCACGCCCGGCCGCGAGCGTGAAGAGGAGTCGTCGGACCGGGACTGAGGTCCTGTGCAGTCCCGAATACGAACACGGGCTCGCCGGTGAGGTGCACTCCTTCTAGAGTGGCTGCGTGAAGGCCGAGCCCGGCCGCGCAAGACCAGCTGACTGACACAGGAGTTGAGCCCGATGCCCATCGCCACCCCCGAGGTCTACGCCGAGATGCTGGACAGGGCGAAGCGTGAGTCGTTCGCTTTCCCGGCCATCAACGTCTCGTCCTCGCAGACCCTGAACGCCGCACTACAGGGGTTCGCCGATGCCGGCAGCGACGGCATCATCCAGGTCTCGACCGGTGGAGCGGAGTACCTCTCCGGCCCCAACATCAAGAACATGGTGACCGGCGCTTCGGCGTTCGCCGCCTACGCCGCCGAGGTCGCCAAGAACTATCCCGTGCACATCGCGCTGCACACCGACCACTGCCCCAAGAACAAGCTCGACGGGTTCGTCCGGCCGCTGCTCGACATCTCCATGGAGCGGGTGAAGAACGGTGAGGCTCCGCTCTTCCAGTCGCACATGTGGGACGGGTCCGCCGTACCCCTGGACGAGAACCTCCAGATCGCGGCAGAGCTCCTCGAGAAGGCGGCCGCCGCCAAGATCATCCTCGAGATCGAGGTCGGCGTGGTCGGCGGCGAGGAGGACGGTGTCGAGGGCGCCATCGACGAGAAGCTCTACACCCATCCCGAGGACGCGCTCGCCACGGTGGCCGCGCTCGGTGTCGGGGAGAAGGGCCGCTACATGACGGCGCTGACCTTCGGCAACGTGCACGGTGTCTACAAGCCCGGCAATGTCAAGCTTCGTCCCGAGATCCTCAAGCACGCGCAGGAGGCCGTGGTCGAGAAGCTCGGCCTGGAGAAGGGCTCGAAGCCGTTCGACCTCGTGTTCCACGGCGGCTCCGGCTCGCTGGCCGAGGAGATCGCCGAGGCGGTCGACTACGGCGTGGTGAAGATGAACGTCGACACCGACACCCAGTACGCCTTCACCCGGCCGATCGCCGGGCACATGTTCAGCAACTACGACGGCGTGCTCAAGATCGACGGCGAGGTCGGCAACAAGAAGGCCTACGACCCGCGCGCCTGGGGCAAGGTCGGCGAGGCCGGTATGGCGGCCCGCATCGTCACCGCCTGCGAGAACCTGCGCAGCACCGGTCACACGCTGTCCGCCTGACCCGCCGACCCGCTGTAACGCGGGGTTATCGTCGCTCTACAAGGGTCATGACGCTGGCAGAGCGACCACAGCGCTGGCAAAGAGCGTCGCCGGGGGCCGAGCGAGGCGGAGTGGGTGGAGCTGCTGGTGATGCTGCACTTGGCTGGGGGGACGAATCTCGAGGACCTCGGGGTGTTGAAGCAGGACGACGGCCTGTGTCGGTTG
>JBFIWG010000132.1:0-8643 GCA_041606495.1 Nocardioidaceae bacterium | reverse complement strand
GTCATGCACCTGCGCGCTCCGGTCCCCGCCGAGGCTCGCCCACTCGGGGCGCACCAGGACCGGCCCGTCCTCGGCGGTCAGCCGGAGGACCGAGGCGGGGCCGGTGAGCCGGGCCGCCCACAGGTCCACCGGTTCGCTGTACACCTGGTTCGGACTTCCCACCTGGACCACGGCGCCGTCGGCGAGGAGGGCGATCCGATCCGCCAGGCCCAGCGCCTCCTCCGCGTCGTGGGTGGCATACAGCGCAGCCGCCCCGGAATCCCGCTGACGTGCCGCGAGCTCCTCGAGGAACACGCCACGCACGTGGGTGTCCAGGTGCGCCGTGGGCTCGTCGAACAGGTAGAGCGACCCGTGGCGGGCCAGCGCACGCGCCAGTCCGACCCTCTGCTGCTCCCCGCCGGACAGCTGAGCGGGATGGCGGTCGGCGAGGTGCGCGATGTGGAGCCGAGTGAGGATCTCCACCGCCTCACGCCGGGCCTCGGCCCGGCCCGCGCCACGCCGGCGGGCCGGGTAGGCGACGGTGTCCAGAGCCGACAGGTGCGGCCAGAGAGCGTAGTTCTGGAACACGACAGCGAGCTCGCGCCGCTCCGGGGGCTCCGCCGAGGTGCTCGACGCGACGCACCGGCCGTTGAGCCACACCTCCCCCGCCTGAGGGTCCTGGAAGCCGGCCACCGTGTGCAGCAGGGTCGACTTGCCCGATCCGGAGGGGCCCAGCAGGGCGAGCACCTCCCCGGCCGCGACGGTCAGGTTCACGTCACGCAGGGCCGCCTTTCCGTCGTACGCCACGGAGAGGCCGCGGACCTCGAGCACCCCAGCCGACATGGCTCACCTCCCCCGGCACCCCCGACACGAGGTGCCGCTGCCGCAGCCTGCGCATGAGCACCCAGAACGCCACCGCAGGCAGGACCAGGAGCAGCGTGAGCAGGACCGACAGGGCCGATGTGACCCCGACCCGGCCGAGCTCCTGGCTGTTGAGCACCACGACGGCCAGTGTCTCGCTCCCGGGCCCGTACAGCAGGCTGGACATGGTCACCTCGTGCAAGGCGGTGACGAAGCAGACCAGCCAGGCGGCGAGCAGCGCGGGCGTCAGAGGCGGCAGTACGACGGTCCGCAGCGCGACCCAGGGCCCCGCCCCGCTGACCCGCGACGCGTGCAGCTCGTCAGGAGGCAGCCGGTCCAGCGCGCCGGAGATCGGCCGGTGCGCGAAGGCCCACAGCTTGGCTATGTAGGCGAGAAGGATGATGGTCAGGGTGCCGCCGATCCACCGGCCGTAGGTGATGATCAGGCCCACCGCGAGGGTCGAGCCAGGCAGGACGAGGGTCAGCGTGACCAGGGTGGCCACACCTCGGCCCGACCTGCTCCGCTCCAGCGCAGCCACACAGGCACCAAGGACGACCAGCACGGTCGCTGCGGTCGCAGCGAGCACCAGGCTTCGCACGAGCGCCTCGCCGTTGCGGAAGTTCATCACCGCGTGAAAGTTGGCGAGAGTCCAGTTCGCGGGAGTCGGGGGCAGCCCGACCGCCCTCGTCAGCGCAGTCGCCACCAGGGCGAGTAGTGGCAGCCCGACCGCGAGCACCAGGTAGCCGCCGATGACTGTGGCCGTCCAGCGGTCCGCCCTACGGCTGCCGGCGATGCCACCGGGGTCGGTGGACGCCACCCGGGTCACCCGCAGCCGCGGGCCGAGCACCGAGTCCGCCGGAGCCACGATCAGGAACGCGATCAGCACCAGCATGAGCGCCAGGGCGACGGCCTCGATGAAGGCGAGGGGCTCGCTGCTGCGCGCCAGGTTCGCGTAGATCCGGGTCGTCACCGTGGTGAACCCGGCCGGCGACCCCATCACCAGTGGGATCGCGAAGGTGCCCAGCGTCAGCACGAAGACCAGCACGGACGCCGTCGCGATCGCCGGCCGCAGCAGCGGCAGCGTGACCGTCCTGAGCACAGTCGTGGGGCCCGCCCCGGACGCCCGAGCCGCTCGTTCCAGGGCAGGCTCGGCGCGTGCGGCCAGCCCCACCGCCGTGACCAGGAAGGCCAGGGGAACGGCGTTGACGGTGACCACCACCACGACGCCGAGCGGACCCTGAACCCCGGCCCACTGCAGGCCGAACAGGTCGTCGGTGAAGCCCGACCTGCCGTACGCGCGTAGCCAGCTGTAGCCGAGCACGAAGTCGGGCACCAGCACCGGCAGCAGGACCGCGACCCGCCAGAACGCACGTCCCGGAAGCGTAGGGCTGCGCAGCGCGAGCGCCAGCGCCGTCCCGACCGGCACGGCCAGCGCCGTCACCGCCACCGCCAGCACGAAGGTGTTGCGGACGGCCTCACCGAGGCCTGGCGAGGTGAAGATCTCCCCGAAACGACCAGAACCCTCCGTCACGATCGTGCGAGCCATCATCACGAGCGGCAGGACCACGACCAGCACGGCCGCGACGAGCACCAGGACGACCGCGGTCCGTCGGATGCCGGAACCGCGGGACACGTCAGCCGCCGAAGATCTGCTGGTACTCCTCCAGCAGGGCGTCCTTCTCGGCGGCCAGGCTCGGCCAGTCGGGGAAGACCACAGGTGAACCCTCGGGGAAGGTCGGGCCGTCGACGCCGGGCAGTGTCGGGTAGGACCCGGCATCGGCGATGACGGTCTGCCCTTCCTCGCTGGTGACGTAGGTCAGGAAGTCCTTCGCCAGCTCGTTGTCGGCCGCCTGCTTGGCGAGCGCGACCGGGCCGTAGATCGCCACCGCGCCCGGCTCGGGCCAGGTCACCTCGATGGGTGAACCGCTCTCCAGCGCGAAGTAGGCGGAGTTCGCAATCGTGATGCCCGCCTTGTAGACACCTTCGGCCACGCCGTTGGTGACGTCGTCGGGAGTGCTGACCTGCTCGGCGCCGTTCTTGGCGAGCTCGGCGTAGTAGTCCGTGCCGTACTCCGGCGCCTGCGCGAAGTAGCCCAGCGTCCCCAGCGCGGACGCCGCGAACGACGGGTCCGGTACGGCGACACCGTCGGTGTACTCCGACCCGGTCAGGTCTGACCAGTCGCTCGGAGGGGGGACGTCCTGGCCGGTCACCGCGAGCATGTAGAGAACCGCGACACCGACGTAGTCATCGGTGCGCAGGTCGGCCGGCACGTCGGTCTCCGGCGTCCAGCCGCCCACCAGGTCCTGGTCCACGTAGTCCTGCATCGTCAATGGGTCACAGGCCCAGATCACGTCGGCCCGCAGCCCGCCGGAGCGGACATCCCCGGCGACTCGCGCGTTCATGTCGCCGGTCGGCGCGCGGTACAAGTCGATGCTGCGTCCCGGGTTCGCCGCCTCGAAGGCCTCGATCACCGGCTGGATGGTGGTGTCGCTGACGCAGGTGTAGAGCGTCAGCGTCTCCGACCCTCCGTCGGACGAGCCGTTGCCCGGCGTACCCTCGGACCCGCCGCAGGCGGCGGCGACGACGAGCGGCAGCAGCGCTCCGGCAGCCAGTGCCCCCCGCATCATCGCCATGCTCGCCAACATACTCACCGGCCACGGACCTGTCAGCGGGTCATGACTTCCCGCGGCCGCGGGCGACAGGCTGCTAGGAGGCCGGTCAGCAAGGCCCCGGCGGGTCCTGCTGGGTGGCGTCGACGCAGCCCCTCCCGGCGGGGGTGGCCACGAGCCGGTCGCCCTCGACCGCCCACGACCACTGCTCGACCTTGAACCACGGGCCGCCGGCAGGGTCGACGGGGTCCAGTCTCAGCCACGAGAAGAGCCCGCGGTCGTTGGTGTAGTGGTCGGCCACCTTGCCCTGCCCGTCCAGCTCCAACGCGAGCGGGGCGTTGCGGGGGCCTTCTGCCCGGACGAGGCCCCCCTCGTGCCAGGTGTAGACGAGCAGCTTCGCTGAGTCACCGCCCTCCGAGTGGCGCATCAACAGCTGCTCGCGCCCGTCGCCGTTGATGTCGAACGCCGGCAGCAGGTCGGGCGGGTAGCCGAACGGCAGCGCGGCGGCGCTCGTCACGCCGGTCGCCAGGGACACCTCGACCGCTCCGTCGGCCGGCTCCTCCGTCGACAGTGCGTAGAACAGCACCCGCACCTGGTCCGGTGCCCCGTCGCCGTCGAGGTCTGCCCGCTGTCGGCCCGTGACGATCGCGTCGCGCTGCTCGGTCGGCGCATCGGAGGGCGGCGTGGACTCGGTCGGCTCGTCGGGCTCGGTCACGCCGGCCCACGGCGAGCCCGCAGGTCCGGGCTCGGGAGAGACCCCACCGCCGTCCCCCACGAGGAACGGCGTGGCGATCACGGCGGCCGACGCCGCGGCCACCAGCAGCAGCACGGCGCTCCGCGGTGGGCGCCGCGGACGGTCAGGGACCTCGACCGGCGCGAGGTCGTCGGCAGTGACGAGCTCGGCGCGTGCCTCCAGGGCTGCAACGAGCCGGTCCTCTATCGCGCGGTTCATCGCGACACCTCCATGATCTTCTCCAGCGCGTCGAGCGCACGGCTCGCGGTCGACTTCACCGCGCCGCGGGAGATGCCGAGAGCCTCGGCGATCTCGGCTTCGCTGAGCTGGGACCAGTAACGCAGCACGAGCACCTCGCGCTGTCTCGCGCTGAGCTGCCGCATCGCCGCCAGGACCTCGCGGTGCTCCTCGGCGAGAAGGGCACCCTCTGCGGTGCCGTCACGGGGAACTTCGTGTGGAGGGACGTAGGCCCGGGCGGTGCGGCGTCGGCGCAGCTTGTCGCGGGCGCCGTTGACGACGGACGTGCGCAGGTAGGGCAGCGCCTTCTGCTTGTCGTCGAGCCGCGACCGTCGTACGAGGAAGGCGGCGAAGGCGTCCTGGACCACGTCCTCGGCGGTCTGCAGGTCATCCACGAGCAGCACCGCCAGCCTGACCAGGCCGAGCCGGTGCGCTGCGTAGAGCGCGACCGCCTCGTCCTCCTCAACAGAGTGCAGGCTTCTCGAGCCAGCCACCAGCTGCCGCATCAAGTCCCCGTTCGTCGTTCCACTTCCCTACCTTGATAGACGTCCGGCAGCCCGGGAGGTTGCGTGTCACCCGGTTCCTGGTCGCACCCCCGTAGCCTGACACTGGCGGCCGGAACATCCGCCCGGCCACCGGGTTACCCCAGCACCGCGTGCGGGCCGGTCCAGGGAGGGGCAGATCGATGGGGAAGAGCAAACGCCTGGAGTTCCCGGGATCCCGCGGAACCCCGCTGGCCGCAAGGCTGGAGCTGCCCGACAAGCCACCTCGCGCCTACGCGCTGTTCGCGCACTGCTTCACCTGCAGCAAGGACGTCTTCGCCGCTACCAGGGTCTCGCGGGCGCTGACCGACTTCGGCATCGCCGTGCTCCGCTTCGACTTCACCGGGCTCGGCCAGTCGGGGGGTGACTTCGCGAACACCAACTTCACGTCCAACGTCGACGACCTGGTCCTGGCAGGTGACTTCCTGCGTGAGCACTTCAAGGCACCCACCATCCTGGTCGGGCACTCGTTGGGCGGCGCGGCAGTGCTCGCCGGCGCCGACCGCCTGCCGGAGGTGCGGGCCGTGGTCACGATCGGTGCCCCCGCTTCTCCGGACCACATCTCGCACCTGTTCAGTGAGGACCTGGACGAGATCGAGCGCAGCGGGGAGGCCGAGGTCTGCCTCGCCGACCGCCGGTTCCGGATCCGTCGGCAGTTCCTCGAGGACATCGCCGCCCAGCCGCAGACCGAGCGCATCGCCAACCTGGACGCGGCGCTGCTGGTGATGCACTCCCCGACCGACGAGACGGTGGGGGTCGACAACGCCCGGCAGATCTATGACGCCGCCCGACACCCGAAGTCGTTCGTGTCGCTCGACGGCGCAGACCACCTGCTGACGGACCCGACCGACGCGGTGTTCGCGGCCTCGGTGCTCGCGGCCTGGGCGAACCGCTACGCCTTCGACGGCGCGCCTCAAGAGGCCCCCACACCCACGAAGGACGATGCGGCAGAGGGGCACGTCGTGGTGGCCGAGAACGGTGTCGGGCCCTACGGGCAGCGCGTCGTCGTCGGCCACCACGTGCTCACCGCCGACGAGCCCGAGCCGATAGGCGCGGACAGCGGCCCGTCGCCGTACGACCTCCTGCTCGCCGGACTCGGCGCGTGTACGTCGATGACCCTGCGGATGTACGCCGAGCGGAAGCAGTGGCCGCTGGAGAAGGTGACCGTCACGTTGACGCACTCCCGGATGCACGCCGAGGACTGCGCCGACTGCGAGACGAAGACCGGCATGCTGGACCGGATCGAGCGCGAGATCCTGATCGAGGGTGATCTGGACGAGGAGCAGCGGAGCCGGCTGATGGAGATCGCCGACAAGTGCCCGGTGCACCGCACGCTGCACTCCGAGATCGTGATCGAGAGTCGCGAGGTCACGGCTTGAGCGCGACACCGATCGCCGACCACGCCCTGCTCTCGGACCGGCACTCCGCTGCGCTGGTGACGAGCACGGGGTCGATCGACTGGCTCTGCTTCCCTCGCTTCGACAGCCCCTCGGTCTTCGGCGCGATCCTTGACGACGACGCCGGCCACTGGTCGATCCGCCCCGCCGGCCAGGCCACCAGCGAGCGGGAGTACGTCACCGGCAGCCTGGCGCTGAGGACCACCTTCGACACCGGTGAGGGCACGCTCGAGCTCACCGACGCGATGTCTCTCGGTCGATGTGCCGATCCGCACCGCCTCGGCGAGCAGGCCCCGCACGCGGTGCTCCGGGGGCTGCACTGCACGAGCGGCCGGGTCACGGTCGAGGTGTCCTTCCGGGCGCGCCCGGAGTACGGCCTGGTGGTGCCCGTGCTGTCCTCGGAGGGCACCGCGGTGCTGGTGACCGGCGGGCCGAGCCGGTTCACCCTGTCGACGCCCGGGCCCCTCGACTGCACGGACGGCGACGCCCGTGGCATCTTCGAGCTGAGCGAGGGCGAGCGACTCTTCTTCGCCCTGCAGCGGGGTCCGCTGGGCACGTCGCAGCCCGACGCCTACGACCAGCAGGAGATCGCCGACGCGCTCGCGTCGACCATCACCCACTGGCGGGAGTGGTCACAGATGCACCAGAGCTACGACGGGCCTTGGCGCGAGCTCGTCCACCACTCAGGCATGGTGCTCCAGGCGCTGAGCTACCAGCCGACAGGCGCGATCGTCGCAGCCGCCACCACCTCGTTGCCGGAGGAGGTCGGCGGGGAGCGGAACTGGGACTACCGCTACTCGTGGGTGCGGGACGCCAGCTTCACGATGCAGGCACTCTGGGTCGCGGCGTGTCCCGACGAGGCGCACGAGTTCTTCGAGTTCATGACCTCCGCCGCGGCGCACTCGCACCCGAGCCGGCCGCTGCAGATCATGTTCGGGATCGGCGGTGAGCACGACCTCACCGAGCGGGTGCTGCCGCAGCTTCGTGGCTGGCGCGGCAGCAGCCCGGTCCGGGTCGGCAACGGAGCTTGGGAGCAACCGCAGCTGGACGTGTACGGCGAGCTGCTCGATGCCGCGCACCAGCTTCGGGAGCAGCTCGGTGAGATCAACGCCGCCACCCGCGAGTTCCTGGTGAACCTCGCCGACGCCGCCGCCGAGCAGTGGCAGGAGCCGGACAACGGCATCTGGGAGGTTCGTGGGGAACCTCGGCACTTCCTCTACTCCAAGCTCATGTGCTGGGTGGCGCTCGACCGCGCCGCCGCCATGGCCGACCAGCTCGGCGCCACCGATCGAGTCGAGGACTGGACCTCGGTGGCGAGGCAGATCCGGGACGCGGTACTCAACGAAGGCTGGAACGACACCACGGGCGCCTTCACCCAGACCTTCGGAGCCGCCGACCTCGACGCCGCGGCGCTGATGATCCCCATCGTCGGCCTGCTGCCCGGGACCGACGAGCGGGTGGTCGCCACAGTGGACGCGATCGCCGAGCGGCTCACTGACGAGCGTGGCCTGGTGTACCGCTACCGGACCGACACAGGCGTCGACGGCGTCGAAGGGGACGAGGGGAGCTTCGTCATCTGCACCTTCTGGTTGGCGCACGCCCTGGCCCTGGCCGGACGCACCACAGAGGCCCGGGAGGTGTTCGACCGGGCCGTGGCGTTCGTGAACGACGTGGGACTGCTGGCCGAGGAGGTCGACGCCCGCACCGGCGAGCAGCTCGGCAACTTCCCACAGGCGTTCAGCCACATCGGTCTGGTGAACGCAGCCTGGGCCATCCACCAGGCCGAGCAGCGAGACGAGTAGGGAGCCGACCCGTGCCCGAGAACCCATCCTCGAACGGCGCCGACCCGGCGGCGACATCCGTTGCGCTCGACGGCGAGTTCGCCGAGTTCTGGCGCGAGCGCCATCTGTGCACGTTGACCACGCTTCGCCGCGACGGGTCACCGCACGTGACGCCCGTCGGCTGCGTCCTCGACCCGGAGACCTCCACCGCCTGGGTGATCACCTCACGTGGGTCACAGAAGGCGCGCAACATCCTGGCGGCCGGTTCCGAGGCCCGCGTGGCGGTGTGCCAGGTGGACGGAAGGCGATGGGCGACGATCGAGGGCACAGCGGAGGTCCTCGAGGACGCCGCCTCGGTGCGTGAGGCCGAGACCCGGTACGCCGAGCGGTACCGAACCCCGCGGGTGAACCCAGAGCGGGTCGCGGTCCGGATCACCGTGAACCGCACGCTGGGGAACGTCCCTGGTCGATCTGGCTGACCGCCCGGCGCCAGTCGGGGTGGAG
>JBFIWG010000131.1:0-8667 GCA_041606495.1 Nocardioidaceae bacterium | reverse complement strand
ACGAAGGGGGTGATGAACTGCACCGTACTGACGCCGATGTTCCCGCCGGCCGCATTCAGGCCGAGGGCGAACCCCTTCTTGGCGTCGGGGTAGAAGTACGAAATGTTCGCCATGCTGGAGGCGAAGTTGCCTCCACCGAGACCGGCCGTCACTGCCGCGACCACGAAGACCCAGTACGGCGTGGCGGGGTTCGACACCGCAAGTACGAGCAAGGCACATGGGATCAGCAGCAGAAGGGCGCTGACCACAGTCCAGTTGCGGCCACCGAATCTGGCGACCGCGAAGGTGTAGGGGAACCGCATCGTCGCGCCGACCAGGCTCGGTACCGCCGCCAGCCAGAACAGCTGGTTGACGCTGAAGTCGAATCCGGCCTGCACCAGGTAGACCGCGCTGACGCTCCACAGCATCCACACGGAGAAGCCGATGTGCTCGGCGAAGATGGACCAGATCAGGTTCCGCTTCGCGACACGACTTCCGCCGTCCTCCCAGAACCCCCGGTCCTCGGGGTCCCAGTGGTCGATCCATCTTCCGCCGCGGCGGGCAGGCGCTGCGCCCTCCCGCAATACCTCTGGGCTCTCGGTAACACTCACGGGCTGACTCCTCAGTCAGGGCAGATCCAGGGAAAAGGAAGACCCGACGGTGCACTTCGTTGTGCGGACCGCCGGGCCTGCCGTCGATATGCCCTCACGCTAGGAAGCCGGTGTTTCGCGGAAGCGACGGTTTGTGTCGCCCACGTGTCAACTTCTTCTCACTGCCTCACAACCCGCGACTCAACGAGGCAGAAGTCACGGCTCGGCGCGGCACAACCCGCGGCTCAACGGGGCAGAACCCGCGGCTCAACGGGGCAGAACGCCCGGCTCAACGTGGCGGCTAGGGTCGGGGCGTGCCCGAACAGTCCGCAGTCCCCAGCGCCCAGCCGCGGTCAGCAGTCATCCTGCTCGCGGCCGGCGAGGGCCGCAGGGTCGGTGCGGACACCAACAAGGCGCTCCTGCCGCTGGCTGGGATCCCCGTGTTCGCGTGGTCCCTGCGTTGGCTCGAGGACCTGCCGTACGTCGACGAGGTGGTCGTCGTGATCCGCGTGCAGGACCGACCCTCGGTCGAGGCAGCACTGACCGAGACCACCCGCCACGTCACGATCGTCACCGGGGGCGCCACACGACACGGGTCGGAGTGGCAGGCACTGCAGACGATCGCGGACCGGATCGACGAAGGCGCGATCGACGTGGTCGCGATCCACGACAGTGCCCGACCCTTGGCGGACACGAGCCTGTTCCAGAAGGTGCTCGACGTCGCGTACGAGCACGGCGGCGCGCTGCCGACCCGAGTGCAGGACGCCCTAGTGCGCAAGGACGACGACTCCCTGCACGGCAGCCTGGCCTCCGTGCAGACCCCGCAGGCGTTCAGGGCACGGCCGCTGCTCGACGCCTATCGACAGGCCGAGCGCGACGGGTTCGTCGGCACCGACACCGCGAGCTGCGTAGAGCGGTACACCGACCTAGAGATCCACTGTGTCCCCAGCCCGGCGACGAACCTGAAGATCACGTTTCCCGAGGACGTCACCTTGGCAGAGCGACTGCTGCACAAGCTCGGGCGGATCTAGCTCCCGCACGAACGGGCAGCCCGCCGGGCCTAGACCGGATCGAGCTCCTCGAACGCCTCCAGCGCGAGCACCGCCGAGGCGTCCTCGACCCGGCGGCCGATCGACGGCGCCTCGAGGAACACGACCGGAAGTCGCTCACGCAGCTCACGGACCAGCGCTGGGAGGCCCCACTCCGTCAGCTGCTCGAGGGCTGTCGCGACCTGTGGGGACAGCACGACCGGAGCAGTGACGATGAACAGCTGCTCGCGGTCCACGGTCTCACCCACCACCTCGCCGTCGAGGCGCTTGATGGTGTCTGTGACCGGTCGCACCGCGACGAGCAGCCCGTCCTCGGGGCACTGGGAAACGGCTGACCGGATGAAGCCAGACGGGACGAGTGGGCAGGCGGCATCGTGCAGCACCACTGGCAGCCCACTCTCGTGCACATCGGGCCACTCCGCGATGGTCACGCCGGCCTCTTCCAAGGCTCGGGAGGCATGGACACGCAGTCCCTCGCCGTGCAAGGGCATCCGATCCAGGTCGCCTGGGACGACCAGCCCGGTGGCGATGCGTGCAACCGCGTCCGACGTACTCACCTGCTCATCCCATCAGACGGGCCCCACACCCGGGACACGACCGCCGGAAGAACCCCCGGCTCAACACAGCAGAACCCCCGGCTCAACGCAGAAGGCCCCCGGACCGGAGTCCGGGGGCCTTTCTGGTCTGACTAGGAGGCGAGAACCTCGTCGAGGAGGGCCTCGGCCTTGTCCTCGTTGGTGTGCTCCGCGAGCGCGAGCTCGGAGACGAGGATCTGGCGCGCCTTGGCCAGCATCCGCTTCTCACCGGCGGAGAGTCCACGGTCACGCTCCCGGCGCCACAGGTCGCGGACGACCTCGGCCACCTTCATGACGTCACCGGAGTGGAGCTTCTCCAGGTTGGCCTTGTAGCGACGCGACCAGTTGGTCGGCTCTTCGGTGTGTGCGGCACGCAGCACGTCGAAGACCCGATCCAGACCTTCCTTGTCGACTACGTCCCGAACACCTACCAGGTCGAGGTTGCAGGCGGGGACACGAACGACCAGATCCTGCTGAGCGACGATGCGCAGGACCAGGTAGGTCTTGTCTTCGCCCTTGATCTGTCGAGTCTCGATGTCCTCGATTACTGCAGCCCCGTGATTTGGATAAACAACCGTTTCGCCGACGGTAAAAGTCATGTGCCAAGTACCCCTTCCTAGGTGACTAGTCTAACACGTCCCGAGACCACCCCCTTTTGCGTTTGTGCAGGTCAGAGGCCAAATCGGGGCTTGACAGGAGGCGGATCGATATGCCCACCAACGGGTCGGACGTGCAGACGGCGCCGGTTGCAGGTGTTTTGAATCCCCAACGAAACGGGGACGGCTCCCCCGAGGACGGTGCATCCTGGTCGATACTGCGAGCCATGAAGAACCGGAAGCGTCCGGGCCTGACCAGGTCCCTGATCCTCGCCAGCCATCCCCTTCCCACGGCGGCGATGACAGTGGGGCTCACGGTCGCGGCTGCCCTGACCGGCCGCAGCGCGGTCGAGCTGCTGCTGGTCGCCGGAGCCGTGCTGACCGGCCAGCTGTCCGTGGGCTGGCTCAACGACGTGATGGATCGCCGCCGCGATGCGCAGGTCGGCCGCCAGGACAAGCCGGTGGCGCTGGGCTGGGTGGCCCCGGACACAGTCACGTTCGCGATCGCGTGCGCGGTGCTGCTCGTCGTACCGCTCTCCGTCGCCAACGGCACCGTCGCCGGCATCGCCCACCTGCTCGCGGTCGCCTCGGCCTGGCTCTACGACCTCGGCGTGAAGCGGACGGTCCTCTCCTGGCTGCCGTACGCCGTGTCGTTCGGTCTGCTGCCGGCCTTCTTGTCGTACGGCGGACTGGGCGGCGGCATGCACGGCGGGCCGCCGACCGTCACGATGACCGTGCTCGCGGCCCTGCTCGGCATCGGCATCCACTTCCTCAACGTGCTGCCGGACCTGGTCGAGGACAAGCAGACGGGGGTGCGTCACCTGCCGTTGCGGATCGCCCTGCGGATCGGCGCGCCGCGGCTGCTGTGGATCTCCCTGGCGTGGACCACGCTGGCCGGCGCCGGCATCGTCGTGGCGGCCCTGACGGTCGGGCTCACCCAGTAAACGCTAGACTTCTGCCTGTTTTGCAGCTCAGGTCGGACCGCCCCGCGCGTGTGTCGACTGTGCCACCGAGAGGAACCGTGAAGGCCGTGAACGTGACCCTTCGTCGCAGCATCGCCGCAGCCACCGTCGTACTGGCTGCACCTGTGCTGTCGTCGTGCGGCACCAACTTCAACGCCCCGACCGACCAGGTCTACACCCCTGGTGTCGGCGTGAACGATCGCAGCGGTGACGTCGACGTGCTTCACGCGCTGATCGTCTCGGGCGCGCACGGCAGTGGCACGGTCATCGCCGGCCTGGTCAACCAGAACCTCGACACCGACGACGCCCTGACGTCGATCAGTGGCTCCGGCGACGACTCGTCCATCAGCGTGGCCCCTGCCGGCCCGGTCACCATCCCGTCCGACGACCTGGTCCAGCTGGCCAACGACGGGGAGTTCTCCGTCGAGGGCGAGCAGATCGTGCCCGGCAAGTTCGTCGAGCTGACCTTCACCTTCCAGAACGCCGAAGCGGTCACCATCAACGTGCCGGTGGTTCCCCGCAGCGCGGAGTTCGCCGAGATCCCGGTGCCCTCGATCGCACCCGTGACCGAGGCCCCCGAGGAAGAGTCCGGCGCGTCTCACTAGGACGAGATCGGGGGTTCCGCAGGCGCCCGGCTTCGTTAGGGTGTGGCGCATGAGCCAAGCGCCGTACACCTTGATCCTGCTCCGCCACGGCGAGAGCGACTGGAACGCCAAGAACCTCTTCACCGGCTGGGTCGACGTCGCGTTGACCGACAAGGGCCGCGAGGAGGCCGCCCGCGGCGGGACGCTGATGGCCGACGCGGGCCTGCTTCCCGACGTGCTGCACACCTCCGTGCTGCGGCGCGCCATCGTCACCGCCCAGCTCGCGCTCGACACCTGCGACCGGCTGTGGATCCCGGTCCGTCGCTCCTGGCGCCTGAACGAGCGGCACTACGGCGCACTCCAGGGCAAGGACAAGAAGGAGACGCTGGAGAAGTACGGCGAGGAGCAGTTCATGCTCTGGCGCCGCTCCTACGACACGCCCCCGCCGAAGATCGACGACGACGACAAGTGGGCGCAGACCGGCGACGCGCAGTACGCCGACCTGCCCGACGAGATCATGCCGCGCACCGAGTGCCTGGCCGACGTCGTCGACCGGATGCTCCCCTACTGGTACGACGCGATCGTGCCCGACCTGCGTCAGGGTCAGACGGTGTGCGTCGCGGCGCACGGCAACTCCCTGCGGGCGCTGGTCAAGCACCTCGACGACATGGGCGAGCAGGAGGTCGTGGGGCTGAACATCCCGACCGGGATCCCGCTGGTCTACGAGCTCGACGAGCACATGCGCCCGGTGAAGACCGGCGGCACCTACCTCGACCCCGAGGCGGCCGCCGAGGCGATCAAGGCCGTGGCCAGCCAGGGCCGCTGAACGGTTCAGCGGTCGGTGTTCAGGGGGTCAGCCGGCTGTCCATGAACGCCGCGATCCGGTCCCGGTTCCCCACGTAGCTCACCTCGGGGTGGTCCAGCGGCGCCCGCTTCCACAGCAGCTGCCACACCGCCGCCGCGGTCCCCTCGACCAGGTCGGCACCGGGCTCGGTGCGGACCGCGACCCGGGGCGGTGCGTCATGCATCGGGTGCAGGGTCCACGCGTGCTCTGTGTCGGTGGTGTGGACGGTCAGCGGCTCGGTGAGCTCGGCGGCGTACCCGCGCTGGTGCATCCGCGGTAGGAACACCTCGAACACCTCGGCGATGCCGTCGGTGCACACGGTCGGTGAGAGCAGTGGGGTGCGCCGCTCGGCCTGCTCGAGGTCCACCAGGTGCATGCCGACCTCGTGCATCTGCCGGCGTGCCCAGAACCCGCGGGTCAGCTCGACCCCGGCGAAGTTCCAGCAGGGTGAGGCCAGATCGGCGGTCCGCAGCACCTCGTAGAGGTCCTCGGCCTTGCCGGCGTACCACTCGCTGACCGCCCGTGGCTTGCGCGAGCCCGGCTCGTCGTTCTGCTCGGCGGCGGCTGCCCCGGTCTCCACGATGGTCGCGGCCCAGCCGTGGACGTTGCCGACGTGGACGACCATGTCGTACGTCGACCAGGTGGGGCAGGCGGGCACCCGGCCGGTCAGGTCGCTCGCCGCGACGGTGACGGCGAAACGCTCCGCGGTCGCGGCGAACTCCTCCACGAAGTCGAGCGCTGTGGCGGGGGCCGAAAGCATCACCCCGCCATCAAAGCACTCAGACGTCCATCATCGAAGGGTTCTGCCCCGTAACCAGGTAGACGACCCGACGGGCCAGCGATACGGCGTGGTCGGCGATCCGCTCGTAGTAGCGGCCGAGCAGGGCGATGTCGACGGCCGGCTCGACGCCGTGCGCCCAGTCGTCACCGAGCATCTGCCGGAACGAGGAGCGACGCAGCTGGTCCATCTCCTCGTCGTCCTTCTCCAGCTCCATGGCGGCGTCCACGTCGCGCTCGGCGATGATGTCCGCGACGTTGCCGACCATGTGCTCGGCGACCTCGGCCATGCGCGCGATGGTCGGCCGGAGCTCCTCCGGGACGGCCACCTCGGGCACGCGGAGTCGGGCGATCTTGGCGACGTGCACAGCCAGGTCGCCCATCCGTTCGAGGTCGGAGACCATCCGCAGGGCGGCGACGAGCATCCGCAGGTCACCCGCGACCGGCTGCTGCAGGGCGAGGAGCTCGAAGCTGCGCTCCTCGATGCGCTCCCGGGTGCGGTCGATCGCCTCGTCGTCGGAGATCACCTGCTCGGCGACCTCGGCGTCGGCGTTGAGGAGGGATACGGTCGCCTGACCGACGGCGTGCTTGACCTCCATGGTCATGGAGACAAGCTCGTCGACAATGGCGTCCAGCTGGTCGAAGTAAACGTCGCGCATACGGACCACTGTAGTGAGCCTTGGTGACCAAACGGCGAACCGCCGTGAACGCGAGGTGAACATCGGCCAAAACTGCAGGTCAGCGAGCGTTCACCGGACGAGCGACGGGTTTCGCGTTGCGTACGATCAGGGTGTGGACCCGACGAGCCAGGCACTTCTCTTCGCACTGCTCGGTGCGGTGCTCGGCGGCGGCATCGTCCTCGGTTGGCAGATCAGTGAGAACCGGTTGCTCCGTACCGAGAGCCGCGCCGAACCCGTGTTCCCCACGGGCGTGGGCACCGTGCTCAGCATCCTGCGGTCCAGCGCCGTCGTGGTCGACCAGAACGACGAGGTCATCAAGGCCAGCGCTCCGGCCTACGCGCTCGGCCTGGTCCGCGGCCACCAGCTGAGCGTTGAGGAGCTGTCCGAGCTGGTCAGCCGGGTACGCCGCGACGGGCAGATCCGCGAGACCGAGTTCGTGATGAAGAAGGGCCGGGCCAGCCAGCCGATCCACGTCACCGCCAGGGTCGCCCCACTGAGTGCCCGACTTGTCCTGGTTCTGGTCGAGGACCGCACCCGAGAGCGCCGCGTCGAGGCCATCCGCCGCGACTTCGTCGCCAACGTCTCCCACGAGCTGAAGACCCCGGTCGGCGCGATCAACCTGCTCGCCGAGGCCGTGCAGGAGGCGTCGGACGATCCGGAGGCCGTGGAGCGGTTCGCTGGCCGGATGCAGATGGAGAGCGAGCGGCTCTCGCGGCTCGTGCAGCAGATCATCGACCTCTCCCGGCTGCAGGGCGACGAGCGGCTCACCGAACCGGTCCCGGTCAAGGTCGACGACGTGATCGACGAGGCCATCGACCAGTCCGCGATCGACGCCGCCGCCAAGCGGATCAAGGTCGTGCACAACGGTGAGCCCGGCCTGGAGATCCTCGGCAGCCGGGACCAGGTCGTCGTCGCGGTCGGGAACCTCGTCGCGAACGCCATCGCCTACTCCCCCGAGGGCTCCTCGGTCGTGGTCGGCGCCAAGGTCGACGACCTCATGGTCGACATCACCGTCACCGACAACGGCATCGGCATCCCCTCCGTCGAGCTCGACAGGATCTTCGAACGCTTCTACCGGGTCGACCCCGCGCGGCACCGGTCCACCGGGGGCACCGGGCTCGGCCTGTCCATCGTCAAGCACGTCGCCGCTTCGCACGGCGGGGACGTGCGGGTCTGGTCGGTCTACGGCCAGGGATCGTCGTTCACACTGTCCCTGCCCCGTCGTACGCACACCGAACGATTCACTGAGCGCCAGGAGGCAGGCTCTTGACCCGAGTACTCGTCGTCGAGGACGAAGAGAGCTACAGCGACGCCCTTGCGTACATGCTGCGCAAGGAGGGTTTCGAGGTCGCGATCGCCGCCACGGGTCCCGAGGCCGTCGCGGAGTTCGAGCGGGCGGGCGCGGACATCGTCCTGCTCGACCTGATGCTCCCCGGCATGCCCGGGACCGAGGTTTGCCGGCAGATCCGGCAGACCTCCAACGTCCCGGTGATCATGGTGAGCGCCAAGGACACCGAGGTGGACAAGGTGGTCGGGCTCGAGCTCGGGGCGGACGACTACGTCACCAAGCCGTACAGCCCGCGCGAGCTCACCGCCCGGATCCGAGCCGTGATGCGGCGCGGCCAGGAGGCCGACCTCGCCCCTGCGACGCTCGAGGCCGGACCGGTCCGGATGGACGTCGAGCGGCACGTGGTCACCGTCGACGGTGAGGACACGAAGCTGCCGCTGAAGGAGTTCGAGCTGCTCGAGATGTTCCTGCGCAACACCGGGCGGGTGCTGACGCGAGGACAGCTCATCGACCGGGTGTGGGGTGCGGACTACGTCGGCGACACCAAGACGCTCGACGTGCACGTGAAGCGTCTGCGCGCGAAGATCGAGCCTGATCCCGGCCAGCCGTCGTACCTGATCACCGTGCGAGGGCTCGGGTACAAGTTCGAGATCTAACCCCCACGTTGAGCCGGGAATTCTGCGCCGTTCAGCCGCGGGTTCTGCCCCGTTCAGCCGCGGGTTCTGCCCCGTTCAGCCGCGGGT
>JBFIWG010000130.1:0-8667 GCA_041606495.1 Nocardioidaceae bacterium | reverse complement strand
GTTCACCAAGCTCGACACCTCCGTGGTCGACGAAGAGCTGGCCCGACTCGGCGCCTGATGACGCTGCACCCCCAGGCCGTGGCGGCAATGTCGCTGTGGGCCGAGAGCCCGCACGTCACCGCGGCGGACTTCGACATCGACGAGCAGCGCAAGCTCGCGGTGTCGCAGGCTGCGGCCGAGCCGCGTGAGCCCGTCGGGGCGGTCAAGGACGTCGATGCCCACGGGGTGCCCTGCCGGCTCTACGTGCCCGGAGACGCGACCGGTGTGGTCGTCTACCTGCACGGAGGCGGTTTCGTGTTCGGCGACCTCGACACCCATGACGCCCAGGCGCGCCGGCTGGCCAACCGCCTCGGCGCAGCGGTGCTCGCCGTGGACTACCGTCGGCCACCGGAGCACCGGTTCCCTGCGGCTCCGGACGACGTAGACACCGCAGTCGCCTGGCTCGCCCAGCACGGCCCCGGTCTCGGCCTGGACGTCGGCCGGCTGGTCTCGCTCGGTGACAGCGCCGGCGCCAACCTCGCCCTGGTGGCGGCGCTACGCAACCCCGACGTGTTCGCGGCCGCCGTGCTCGTCTACCCGTTCATCGACCCGAGCGGCCGCTTCGACTCCTACCACCGCGAGACCGGTGGCCTCGATGCCGCCGAGGCTGAGTGGTACTGGCTGCAGTACGCCGCCGACCCCGCCGACCGCGGCCACCACGACATGTCCCCGCTCGACTCGCCGCTGCTCGGCACCCTGCCGCCGACGATGGTGATCGCGGCCGAGCACGACCCGCTGGTGGACGAGAACGTCGAGCTGGCCCGGCGCCTCGCCGAGGCCGGCGGGACGGTCACCGCATCGACGTACCCGGGCATGATCCACGGTTTCTGGCGGTACCCGGACCTGTTCGACGCCGCCGAGGAGTCCCTGGCCGAGATCGCCGACTTCCTCCGCCGCACCCTCTAGCGTCATACCTCCCGCGGCCTATAGCCCCCCGAAGGTATGACGCTGTGAGCGGTGAGAGAATCCGGGCCATGCGCGTTCATCTCGGCTCGGACCACGCCGGCCTCGAGCTCAAGGACCACCTGCTCACCTGGCTCGCCGACAACGGCCACGAGGCCGTCGACCACGGCCCCTTCGTCTACGACGCCCTCGACGACTACCCGGTCTTCTGCCTCCGGGCGGCGGAGGCCGTTGCCGACGAGGACGGCAGCTTCGGCATCGTCGTCGGCGGCTCCGGCAACGGCGAGCAGATCGCCGCGAACAAGGTCAAGGGCATCCGTGCCGCGCTCGTGTGGAGCGAGGAGACCGCCAAGCTCGCTCGCGAGCACAACGACGCGAACGTGATCTCTGTGGGCGGGCGCATGCACACCCTCGAGGAGATGACCCGCTTCATCGACGTGTTCCTCACCACGGACTACAGCCACGAAGAGCGCCACGACCGCAGGATCGGCATGCTCGGCGACTACGAGGTCACCGGCGAGCTGCCTCCGCTGCCCGAGTCGGCGCTCCGGTCGAGCTGACGTGCCCGAGGGCCACACCCTCCACCGGCTGGCCGGCGCCCTCAGCCGCAGATTCGCCGGGCAGATCGTCGACGTGACCAGCCCGCAGGGGCGCTTCGAGGACTCCGCGAAGCTGCTCGACCGGACCGAGCTGGTTGGTGCCGAGGCCTGGGGCAAGCACCTGTTCATCCGGTTCGAGGCGGACCGGTTCGTGCACGTGCACCTCGGGCTCTACGGCACCTTCGCGGTGTACGACGGCCCTCCGCCCGCGCCGGTGGGGCAGGTCAGGCTGCGCCTGGTCGGCGACACGTCGTACGCAGACCTACGGGGTGCAACCGCCTGCGAGCTGCTCACCACGCAGCAACGGCGAGAAGTGATCGACCGCCTCGGCCCGGACCCGCTGCGTGCGGACGCCGACCCCGAGCGCGCGTGGGCACGGATAAGCCGCAGCCGGACCTCGATCGGGGCGCTGCTGATGGACCAGAAGGTGCTGGCAGGGGTCGGCAACGTCTACCGCGCGGAGGTGCTGTTCCGGCACCGGATGCACCCGCTGCGGCCCGGCAACACACTGCGCAGGAAGCAGTTCGAGGCGATCTGGCTCGACCTCGTCTCACTGATGCACGAGGGTGTCGGCACCGGCCGGATCGACACCGTGCGTCCAGAGCACACCCCGGAGGCGATGGGGCGGGAACCGAGACGCGACGACCACGGTGGCGAGGTGTACGTCTACCGACGCAACGGCCAGGCCTGCCACGTGTGCGGGAGCACCGTGCGCACCGAGGTGCTCGCCGCCAGGAACCTGTTCTGGTGCCCCCGTTGCCAGCCACGGTTCCGGTCGCGGGCAGGTGTGCGCTGACGCCTGAGGGCGTACGGTTGGTGCGTTTCGTACGGAGTTCGCCCCTCCACGACACTAAGGTCATCACGTGGTCGCCACCCCGCAGGACGCTCTTCTCACGCGCGTTCCACCGCGCCGGATCAACCGGCGGTGGGTGCGGACCTGGCACCGCCTGCGCCACTCCGAGCTGACCGTGGCCGCGGTGCTGAGCGTGCTCGGCATCGGCATAGCTGCCTTGTCCTCGCTCTACCCAAGCGCGATGCCGGTCACCGGCATCGTGGTCCCACTGGTTGTCGGCAACATCGTGCTCGGGCCGCGGACGTTGCCGTGGTTCGTGGTGTTCAACCTCGGCGTGATGGTCATCGCGGTGGCCGACCCCGACAACGAGATGGACGACCGTCGCGTCGGCGGCATCGTGATCGCCTTCGTCGTCGGCCTGATCATCCTGGTCTCGTCGTTCCGTCGGTCCCGGCTCGGTGTCGCGGGCCTGCGGGGCGAGTCGATGCTGGTCGACCTCAGGGAGCGGATCAGCCGGCAGAGCCAGATCCCCGAGCTCCCGGGGGAGTGGTACTCCGAAGCCGTCCTGCGGTCGGCAGGGGGCTCGTCGTTCGCGGGCGACTTCATCGTCGCCAGCACCACGCACGACGGGAAGTGCCTGGAGGTCGCGGTCGTCGATGTCTCCGGCAAGGGCGAGCAGGCCGGGACCCGGTCGCTGCTGCTGTCCGGGTCGTTCGGCGGGCTGCTCGGGGCCTTGCCGCCGAGCCAGTTCCTGCCTGCCGCGAACGAGTACCTGCTCCGCCAGGACTGGAGCGAGGGCTTCGCCACCGCCGTACACCTCTCGCTGGACCTGGAGTCCGGTGACTTCGAGCTCCGGTCGGCCGGGCACCCGCCGGCGGTGCAGCTCCACGCCGGGTCCGGCCGCTGGGGTGTCCACGAGACCGAGGGGCCCGTCCTCGGGCTGATGCAGGACGCGGAGTTCTCGCTCGTCCGAGGCAGGCTCCACCGCGGCGACGCGCTGTTGCTGTACACCGACGGCCTGGTCGAGACGCCGCAGCGGGACATCTCGCTGGGCATCGACAAGCTGCTCGGGCAGGGAGAGCGGATGCTGCGGATGGGCTTCGAGCGTGGCGCGCGGAGGCTCATCGACGAGCTCGAGTCGATCAACGACGACCGTGCGCTGCTCCTGCTGCACCGCCGCTGAGCCACCGCCGGAGCCGGAACGAGAACAGCCCCGGACGGAGGGCCCGGGGCTGTCTGCTCTAGTGGAGCGGATGACGGGAATCGAACCCGCGTAGCTAGTTTGGAAGACTAGGGCTCTACCATTGAGCTACATCCGCGTGGCCGCCGAGAAGGCCCAGCAGCGGGTCAATCCTGCCACAGGACAATCGTTGTGTCCCAATCGGCACACCGGGTTGGATCTGCGCCCGATGGCGCGATTACGGTGAGCGGGCACTCGTCTACTAGACTCCCCGGGGTTATTCACCGGGGCGTAGCGTAGTGGCTAGCGCGCCTGCTTTGGGAGCAGGAGATCGCAGGTTCGAGTCCTGTCGCCCCGACCACGCTCACGCGATGCCAAACGAGTGTGTCTGCACCATTCCATACGACTGAGGAGAAAGACCTGTGAAGAGCGCCGTCGAGACTTTGAGCCCGACCCGGGCCAAGCTCACCATCGAGGTGCCCTTCGAGGAGCTCAAGCCGAGCCTCGACGCGGCGTACAAGAAGATCGCCCAGCAGATCAACGTCCCGGGCTTCCGCAAGGGCAAGGTCCCGCCGATGGTCATCGACCGTCAGGTCGGCCGTCCCGCGGTCCTCGACGAGGCGATCAACAACGCCCTGCCGCAGCTGTACGTCCAGGCTCTGCAGGAGAACGACATCCAGCCGCTGGCGCAGCCGGAGATCGACATCACCAAGTTCGAGGACAACGAGACCCTCGAGTTCACCGCTGAGGTCGACGTCCGCCCGGCGATCACGCTGCCCGAGTACGACGGGCTCGAGGTGACCGTCGACGACATCAAGGTGACCGACGAGGACGTCGAGGAGCAGGTGCAGAACCTGCGCGAGCGTTTCGCCACCCTCAACGACGTGGACCGCCCCGCCGCTGACGGTGACTTCGTGGTCATCGACCTGAAGGCCACCAAGGACGGCGAGCTCGTCGAGGGCGCCGAGGTCGCGGGCATGAGCTACCAGGTCGGCCGGGGCGGCATGCTCGACGGTCTCGACGAGGCCCTCACTGGCATGTCGGCCGGCGACGAGAAGACCTTCCAGTCCCAGCTCGTCGGTGGCGACCAGCTCGGCGAGGACGTCGACGTCGAGGTCAAGGTCACCGCGGTCAAGGAGCAGGAGCTGCCCGAGCTCGACGACGAGTTCGCCCAGACCGCTTCCGAGTTCGACACCGTTGCCGAGCTCACCGAGGACGTCAGGACCCGCCTCGAGCGCGGCAAGCGGCTCGAGCAGGCTGCGGCCGCTCGCGACGCCGTGCTCGAGAAGGTCCTCGACCTCGTCGAGATTCCGCTGCCGGACGCCGTCGTCGACGCCGAGCTGCAGGCTCGCCGCGAGAACATCGAGCAGCAGCTCACCATGGCCGGGATGACCATGGAGCAGTACCTCGAGTCGGAGGAGCAGACCGTCGACGAGTTCGAGGCCGACCTGGAGAAGCGCGTGCGTGACGCCGTCGCCGCCCAGTTCGTGCTTGACGAGGTCGCCAAGAAGGAAGAGATCGGCGTCGAGCAGAGCGAGCTCTCCGAGCACATCTTCCGTCGTGCGCAGCAGTCGGGCCAGAACCCCGACGAGTTCGCCCGGCACATGGTCGAGCACAACCACATCCCGGAGATGGTCTCCGAGGTCGTTCGCGGCAAGGCCCTTGCCACGGTCGTCGAGAACGCCAAGGTGACCGACGAGTCCGGGAACCACGTCGAGCTCAAGCTCCTTCAGCCCGACGGCACGATCGGCGAGCCGGTCGACGAGTCCGCTGAGGCGGGCGACGAGGCCGCCGCGGAGAAGGCCGACGCCTGATCCGACTGCCTTTCGCGCCGGGCGCGTTCCTGCGGCACTGCGGTGCCGTGGGGGCGCGCCCGGTGTGCTGCAGGCGACACCTCCGGAGCGTTGACCTACCGTCGGTATGGCGCGAAGACTTGAGCTGTGAGCCAAGACCCCGCTGAGCCGCCCCGTGATGTCGGTGTGGCAGGCGCGGTCGCGCTGGCCGGCGACTACGTCGAGAACCTGGTGCTGCACACCGTCCGCGACGTGCACGGAGCCGTCGCCACTCGTTGGTTCGGGCTGGCCAACCGCGTGACGCGAGGCGCGGCGCGTGTGCCGCAGGAGATCCACGACGACGTCTCGGCGGCGGTCTACCGCGGCGTCGGTCTCGGCATCCAGGCCGTTGCGACCGGGATGCGGGCGGCCGAGAGGCGGGGCATCGGCCCTCGTCTGGAGGACCGGGTCGGGGGCCGACAGGTGCTCTCCTTCGTGAACGGGCTGGTCGGGGACCGCCTGGCCGAGGAGCGGCCCGAGCTCGCGATCCCTCTCGCTGTGCGGCTCCGCGGGTCCGACGTACCCGTGGATCCGGCCAACCTCGCGGCGGCGTTCCCGCGCGCATCCGGCGACATCGTGGTGTTCCTGCACGGCCTGGCCGAGAACGACGACTCGTGGGACCGCAACCGCGAGGAGAACGGCGGCAGCTACGGATCCAGGCTGGCGGGGGAGACCAGCTGGACGCCGGTGTTCCTGCGCGCCAACACCGGACTGCCGATCGGTGAGAACGGTGCCGCGCTCGCCGGGCTGCTCGACGACCTGGTCGCCGCCTGGCCGGTGGAGGTACGACGGATCGCGCTGGTCGGGCACTCCATGGGCGGCCTGATCATCCGGGCCGCCTGCGCCGTGGTCACGGAGGCGGAGTCGCCGTGGACCTCCCTGGTGACCGACGTCGTCACCTTGGGCAGCCCGCACCTGGGAGCCCCGCTGGAGCGGACCGTCGATGTCGGAACCCGTGTGCTGCACGTGCTCCCGGAGTCCGCGCCGTTCGGGCGGATCCTCGAGCACCGAAGCGTCGGCATCCTCAACCTTCGCGCCGGCCTTGCGCCCGATGTGCAGCACCTGCCGCACGCGCGCTACCACCTCGTGGCCGCGACCCTGGCGTCATCGCCTCGGCACCCGGTGAGCGAGCTGCTCGGTGACCTGTTCGTGCGGTACCCGTCGGCGGTCGGTCGACCGCGCCGGGGCCGTGAGATGTTCCCGGGCGCGGACGTGCTGCACGTCCCCGGGACCGACCATTTCGGCCTGCTCAACCACCCCGACGTCTACGAAGCCCTGAAGACCTGGCTCGCCTGAGCCGCGCCATCACCCACCGAGGAGCCCCCGCGTGAACCAGCCCCTGCCCATCAGCGCGTCCGTCGACGTCGAGGCCGCCCCCGAAGCAGTCTGGGAGGCCGTCTCCGACGTCGCTCGGATGAGCGAGTGGAGTCCCGAGTGCCGCAAGATCTTCGTGCTCGGAGGCGGCAGCACCCGGTTGGGGACGCGAATGCTGGGGATCAACCGGCGTGGCGCCGCGGTCTGGCCGACCACCTCGAAGGTGGTCCGCTTCGAGGTAGGTCGTGAGGTGGCCTGGAAGGTGCGGGAGAGCGGTGCGACCTGGAGCTACGAGCTCGAGCCGACCGGGTCCGGCACCCGGCTGACCGGTCGACGCGAGCTGCCGGCGTACGCACCGCTGACCAGGCTGGCGGGCCCGCTCATCGGCGGCGCGGCGGGTCACGACGACGAGCTCGCAGAGGGCATCCGGACAACCCTGGAGCGGATCAAGGCCTCGGTCGAGCAGAACTGAGCGGGGGCCTGAGCTGGGCTGGACGTGCGACACGGGGGGCCGGTGGAATCCGCTGTTGGCGAACAGACCCGGGTTGCCCATGGAAGTGGGGGTTCTTCCGGCTAGGGTCGGGGACGTGAATGAGACTCCCAGCCTGACCACAGGTCCCCAGATGAACGGTGGCGGGTCCGCGTACGGGCTCGACGACCACATTTATCAGCGTCTGCTCAAGGAGCGGATCGTCTTCCTCGGCTCAGAGGTGCGCGACCAGAACGCGAACGCGATCTGCGCGCAGATGCTCCTGCTGAACGCCGAGGACCCGGAAGCTGACATCTTCCTGTACATCAACAGCCCCGGTGGCTCGGTGGACGCCGGCATGGCGATCTACGACACGATGAACTACATCTCGAACGATGTCGCCACGGTCGGCATGGGCCTCGCCGCCTCGATGGGTCAGTTCCTGCTCTGCGCCGGTGCCCCTGGCAAGCGCTACGCGCTGCCTCACGCTCGCATCATGATGCACCAGCCCTCCGGTGGCATGGGCGGCTCCGCGTCGGACATCAAGATCCAGGCGCAGCAGTCCCTGCACATCAAGAAGGTGCTGTTCAACTTGATCAGCCAGCACACCGGCCAGGCGCTCGATCAGGTCGAGCAGGACGCCGACCGCGACCGCTGGTTCACCGCTGACCAGGCGCTCGAGTACGGCTTCATCGACAAGGTCGTGGCGAACGCCGGCCAGGTCGCCGACCAGGGCCGCCCCGCGGCGCACAAGTGACCAGGAAAGGGAGCGGAGAAGACATGAGTAGCACCCACATTCCGGGTCTGGCGAACTCCGGCAAGGCCAACGACTTCGCATCGCCGAGCATGAACTACTACATCCCGCAGTGGGAGGAGCGCACGTCGTACGGCTTCCGCCGGATCGACCCCTACGCAAAGCTGTTCGAGGACCGGATCATCTTCCTCGGCACGCCGATCTCCGACGACATCGCGAACGCGGTCATGGCCCAGCTGCTGTGCCTGGAGTCGATGGACCCCGACCGGGACATCCAGATCTACATCAACAGCCCTGGCGGATCGTTCACGGCACTGACCGCGATTTACGACACCATGCGGTTCGTGAAGCCCGACATCCAGACGGTGTGCCTGGGCCAGGCGGCCTCCGCTGCGGCGATCCTGCTCGCCGCGGGTGCACCCGGCAAGCGACTCGCGCTGCCGAACAGCCGGATCCTGATCCACCAGCCCTACACCGAGGGCACCTACGGCCAGGCCTCCGACATCGAGATCCAGGCCAACGAGATCCTGCGCATGCGCGAGCTGCTCGAGAAGCTCATCGCCCAGCACTCCGGCAAGACCCCCGAGGAGGTCAACCTCGACATCGAGCGCGACAAGATCCTGACCTCCGAGGCCGCGCTGGAGTACGGCCTGATCGACTCCATCCTCGAGTCGCGCAAGGCCCTGGCTGTCGGAGCCGGTCGATAACGTCCGGGTCGTCGTGTCCTACCCCGACGCGAGCCAACTCGGAGTACGGTCGTAGGGCTTGTCCTGAGCACACCGTC